>JAMOOB010000254.1 GCA_027066265.1 Desulfurococcales archaeon | reverse complement strand
TCTCGTAGAACGTTCCTTCGCTGGGATAGGGGTTCAGAAACTCGAAGATCTTCGCTTGGTAGAGGAACGAGTAGCTCGTGCTCTAGATGAGTTTCTTCTCGAGATCGAGCTTCGATGCCCGAGGAAGCTCCTCGGAGTAGTGGAGTTCTTCGAAGCTTTGCTCGATGTACCGAACCTCGTTAGCTACCTAACGGGTCTAGGAAAGTACGTACCCCTATCATCGTTGGGTAGGTGTGTAGCTCGTTGTACTGATCGTAGTTGCGTAGAGACATGCGTGAAGAGCTCTGCGATCGCACGAACATCTTCGCTATCCATCGAGGAGATGAAGCTCGAGAACCTTGCTGAACTCAAGCTTTCACTCCTTAGGAAGTTCTTCGAAGAGGTTAGGAACGTTGTTCCCAACGATATCGTTCTAAACTACGTAGCTACCTACGTAGCTTTCGAGATCCTCGACATCGCTACGAAGAACGAGAACGGTGGTAAGGTACTCGCATCGGTTTGGGGTATCGAGCCTAGGGTCGAAGCCATCGTTTCGAGGCTTGGGATATGGAGTAGAACCGGTATCGAAAGCGTTGAGAGCTACTGGAACGCGCTGAAGTCTGATCCATCCAGAGCTTCGTTGATGCGCATAACGCTTATCGCTAGAAACGTTGTCAAACCCATGCGTTTCTTCGAAGATCTAGCTACGCTCCTCCTATCCATACTCTTGGCAATACCTCTACAGCTACAGATCGCTAGGCTAGCCTACGCAACCACATCCATGGGGTGGAGACCATGAGCATAGCACCTAGACCCGCAACGATGAAGATCGTGGCTATGTGTAGCGCTAGGATGGAGCCCTTCATGAGGATGCTGGGCATCGACGAGGTTTACGTAGCTGAAGAAACGAATCTCTTCGAGATCTTCGAGAAGCTCGTATCTAGGAAAGACGTTGCCATTGTGTTGACCGAGCTCGATCTCTACGAGAAGCTAAGGGAACGGTTATTCGAACGACGTGAGCTGTACCCGATATTCGTAGCTATTCCGAGCCCCGAGAAGCTCGGGATCGTGGATATCAAGACACTTTATAGATCCCTCATCCGTAGATACGTTGGGTTGGAGGTAGCTCTCTGAGGTGTCTCCATGCCTCGCGTAGGTAGGATCTACAGAATTGCTGGTCCCCTAGTCGTTGCTGAAGGTATGGAGGGTTCGATGATCTACGAAGTGGTTGAAGTTGGTGAGGAAGGTCTCATCGGCGAGATCATAGGTCTTCAAGGAGATAAGGCATTCATACAGGTATACGAAGATACTTCGGGTCTAACCGTCGGTGAGAAGGTTGTTGGTACCGGTCGACTTCTATCGGCTGAGCTAGGTCCCGGCTTGATAGGATCGATCTTCGATGGTCTTCAGAGACCCGAGAAAGCGATCGCTGAGCTAACCAACGATATATTCATTCGTCGAGGTATTAGGCTAACGGCTCTTCCAAGGGATAGGAAGTGGCATTTCGTACCCGAGAAAACGGTGTCGATAGGAGATAAGGTCGGTCCTAACGATATCCTTGGATGGGTTCAGGAGACTCCCATAGTCGTGCACAAGATCATGGTTCCACCCGACGTTCACGGAGTTCTCAAGTGGTTGGCTCCCGAAGGAGACTACACGATCGAGGATACGATAGCCATCGTAGAGCACGAAGGTAAGGAGATCGAGATCAAGATGTACCAGCTATGGCCCATTAGAAAGCCTAGGCCTTACCGAAGGAAGCTAGAGCCTAGCGAACTCTTCGTTACGGGTATAAGGATCATCGACTAC
>JAMOOB010000253.1 GCA_027066265.1 Desulfurococcales archaeon | reverse complement strand
CTTCCTCTACTCTCTTAGGATCCGTGGGATAGAGCTGAATAGCAGCATCAACCTCGTTAGCGATGTTTCGAACGATATCGAGCTAGGTCTCCAAGCTCTGGGTATCAACTACGTGATCAACGTTACGAATCCCGTGGTTGCCGTGATCGCTGGTTCTAGATCCGTTCACCTCCTAGCATCGATCGATAGCATCGTTATCGATAGAGGTAGGTACCTATGGAGAGAGTTTGGTGAGGGTGGTGCTTGCTACGAGCTTGGAGAGCTTGGGAACGCTAGCCTAAAGCTATCCTTATCTTCGAAAGGTAGCGTATCGAGCATTCGTCTCGTTGTCGAAGGTTCGAAGAGTCTGTACCTAGCTACGGAGATGATGTGCTACACCAAGCTATTGCTGAGAACCGTACAGCTACTTGGTTCGGTACCAAGCAACACTACGCTAGGTACATGGTCGCGTTTCGTGTTCCAGAGCGCTCCATCAACTACGCTGATCCTCGGATTCCTAGGGGATGCCGTTACGTATTTCGAGAACGTTGTTCGTCTAGGCAAGACCCTCGTCCTCGAGATCAACGCTACGGAGGCTAGGATCGTAGAGACTACGAATCCTAGCAATGCTTCGGTGGGTATACTAGCAAGGCTAGCGCTGGAGAAGGAGGTTGGGGATCGCGGTACCGTGGAGTTCATCGCTACGAAGCTCCTCTCGGCGCTGGAGCCTCTCTCCATTGCGAAGCTCTCCAAGCTATTCGATGTTGGCAACGCGAAGATCGTGTTCCTAGGTAGGAACACCACGTCCACGACAACCATTACAACAACCATCGCTAGGCGTGGTGAAGCCGAGGCTATTTCGTGGCTCGAGCTAGCGGTGATCATCCTCGTTGCGGTGATCGTTGTTCAGAGCATCGCTACGTTCCTACTCCTAAGGAAGGTTCGTAGGTGATTTTCTTGGCTAGGTGTAGGCTCTGCGGAGCTCCCGCCATCGCTAGGATCGAGTACGCACGTGCTTGGTTCTGCGAGAAGCATTTCCTGGAGTTCATCGATAGGAAGGTTCGTAGAGCTCTGGAGCGGTACAACATGCTTGGCCACGGTCGTAGGATCGTGGTAGCTGTCTCCGGTGGTAAGGATAGCGCCGTGCTTCTCTACGTACTCGCCAAGCTTGGGAAGGAGCTCGGTATCGAGCTACACGCTCTACACATCGATCTCGGTATCGAGGGCTACTCCGAGAAGATGGTTGAAGCTGTTCGTAGGCTATGCAACGAGCTGGGGGTTCCGCTCACGATCTACAGCCTTCCCAGGGAGCTCGGGTTCAGCGTCGTTGATCTAGCTAGGAAGCTTCGTAGGAATCTATGCTCTGTGTGTGGAATGGTTAAGCGATTCGTTTTGAACGCGGCCGGCGTAGAGATGAGGGCTGTGATCGCTACGGGTCACAACGCTGACGATATAGCTAGCTACGCGATCAAGTCCCTCATAGTGCAGGACTACGCTTCGCTAAGCAAGCTCGTTCCCGTTAACGAGGGTATCGAAGGGATCGCTGCTCCGAGGATAAAGCCTCTCTACGACGTCTACGAGGATGAGGCTAGGCTCTACGCAGAGCTAGCCAAGGTTATCTACGATCCTAGCGAGTGTCCCTACGTCGATAGGGAAGCCATCGAGTTCCTAGCAAAGGAGTTCCTTGGGAAGGTAGAGAGGAGGTCGCCGGGCATAAAGATGAGTTTCCTTAGGAAGCTAGCCGTGGAAGCACCTAAGCTACGAACCGTTGTCGGCGGTGAGGAGGTTGGTAGGTGCGATGCATGTGGATTGATCTC
>JAMOOB010000252.1 GCA_027066265.1 Desulfurococcales archaeon | reverse complement strand
GAAGCTGAGCATCAAGGAGGAGACGAAGACCGAGAAGGAAGAGGGTAGGAAGAGGTACAGGGTGAGGGTAAGGCTCGTAACCGATATCGGATCCTTCGCAGCCGAAGGCATTGGCTGGGAGCTGCTCACAGCTCTCAGAGATGCCTTGATGGCGTTAGAGAAGAGATTGAAGCGCGAGGTAGGGAGAAGAGCGATACACCTACCTTCGAGCGAAGAAGGTTTCCCAAGCCTTTGAAAACCTTCTCTATTCCACCAACTCCGTCCTAATCCTTTTGTAGGGTAGAGATGCTCTCAACAGGTTCACGATCTCGGTGTAGCACTCGTCTATGTTCCTCGGATTAAGAACGTTGACCTCTATCATGAATATGGCGCTATCCTCGAGAACCTCTACGGGTTTGACCTCGATGCTCGTTTTGTTCACGAGCTTGCTCCTAGCGATAGCGTCTCGGATCAGCTTCTGAGCGTGTTCAACATCGATCTCTCCACCACCGTTCGTCGATACGCTCAGCCTTATCCTAAGCGTTGCTTGAGAAGGTCTCACGATTACGGCGCGAGCAATGGATGCGTTGGGTATGTATACCAGAGCGTTGTGGCTCGTCCTGATGACTACGTAGTTCTCGTTCATGTCGGCTACGTAGCCCTCAACAACCTCTTCACCGAGCTTGATCACGACTCGTTCTCCTTCCCTTAGGAGACCGGAGGAAGAGATTATGATGAAGGTGAAGAGGTTCTCGAAGTAGCTCCTCATCGAGTAGAGTATCAGTCCTAGAACCGAGGCGAGGATCACGATCGTGATCCACACGGTCTCGACGTGGAACAGCGATAGCGCGTAGGTTGCGTACGCTACGAATCCTATCAACGCTATGAGAAACCTAAGCTTGCTCTCCGCACTCCTCGTGATGATACCGCGTTCACGTATCTTCGAGATCGTTCGGTTTATCCCCAACAACACGAGGAGCAGCACTGCGAGACCGAGCAGTAGGAAGAATAGCGGCTCGTAGGTTCTCAACACGTCGGTTAGGTAGCTAGATACGTCACCCTCGAACAAATACCTTCACCACGTTTCCGGTGACTCGTAGGGTTCCAGAAGCTAGTTAAGCCGTTCGCCCTATCCACGACGACTACGAAATCAAATACTCGCTGGCTACACGTCTCCGGGGAAGTGTTTGGAGAACGAGAAGAGCGTTCTCGACAAGGTGAAGGAAGTCATCGACGCCGTGCTGACATGCATCGAGCGAGAGAGGTTCGTATACGAAGAATTCTCTTCGTGGACCCACGACGTTGCCAAGGTCGAGGGTAGAGGCGTCGAAGTGTACCGAGTCGTTACCTACGGAACGATCCGGGTCAAGAACGAGCTGCTGCACTTCATGGCTACGAGCTACGTATCTAGGATAGGAAACGAGATGAGTCCCGTAGAAACAAGGCTTGCGCTATCGAATGGAAGAATCATGGAGTTCCGACCCGAGGTAGAGTTCGAGAAATGTCTACGCGATCTAGGTCTAGAACCATTCTAAGCATACGACCCTACGAAGCATCGATACACATGCAACCAACATCAATAACCACAGCACGTACCACTGATGCGTAGCCACGATGCAGAGGAAATAGCTACCTCTCCAGAAAGTCTCGTTCAGCCAAGGTCACGACCTCGTGCTCACCGAAACACAAAGTTTTTTCTCTTGATGTATATGTTTCCGAAATGGTGACTCGTAATGAGGCTGGGTGTACGCCTCCTAACGTTGATAACGCTGGTATCTCTAACGGCATCGCTATGCGCTACCTATGCGCTAGTAACC
>JAMOOB010000251.1 GCA_027066265.1 Desulfurococcales archaeon | reverse complement strand
AGATGCTGGAAGTGAAGAAGGTTTTGGAAGAACAGGGTTTGAGAACCGTGATCGTGCAGACCGTAGCGGGTCACATAGGTCCTGGGAATCGAAGGCCCTAGACCGCGTTGCTTGGTCGAGGGTAGCGTTATTTCTTTGGAAAAACCTCTGTTGATGGGATCGCTCTTGCCTACGAGGTTCCACGGCGTTATAGTTCCCATGGTAACGCCTTTCAGAGAAGATCTTTCGCTGGATCTCGATGCAGTTAGATGGCTAGCTAGGTTCCTAGCGAAGAACGGTATCCATGGATTGTTCCCGATCTCTACCACGGGTGAGTTCGTTCATCTAAACCGCGATGAGATGGTTGCCATCGTTCGAACGATCGTCGAGGAGGTCGGTGGCAAGGTATGGGTAATCCCTGGGATAACCGCTAACGCTACCGATCAATGCATCGAGCTAGGCAAGGCATTCATGGATCTGGGTATCGATGGAGTTATCGCTGCACCACCGTACTACTTCAAGCTTCCTCCCAAGCTGTTGAAGAAACACTTCGCTTCGATTGCCGAGAAGCTCGGGATCCCGATGATTATCTACAACGTTCCTTCGCTAACCGGAGTAAACGTACCGATCGAACTCGTGGTAGAGCTAGCTAAGGAGTTCAGCAACGTTGTCGGTATCAAGGTTACGTTCGATAGCTTCACCTACCTAAGAAGGTTGGTGAAGGAGGTGAAGAGCATTAGGAAAGACTTTGCGGTACTTACCGGGCTCGACGATATGCTTCTCCCAACCCTCGAGCTCGGTGGTGATGGAGGAATCATGGGTTTGGCGAACGTTGCTCCGTGGATCCATAGAGAGGTGTACGATGCATGGATCGAGAAAGATACGCGTAGAGCCTACGAAGCCTACCAGAAGCTGCTGAAACTCGTCGAGATCTACGACCTCGGAAGATCCTTCCCATCCATAGTCAAAGCAGCTCTACACGTATGCGGAACACCGATCAAACCATTGGTAAGACCACCACTAGAACCAGAACCCATCGAAACCATGGAGAGAGTCAAGAAGATCCTCGAAGAGCTTGGAGTATGCGAGAAAATACGTAGTAGTAATCCCTAGACCTACTCTTCGATGATTGCTACAGCTCGTACAGGGCTTGCTGATCCCCGAAAGATTTTGAGTGGTAGTCCAACGAATTTGAATCCAGGTTTGTCTAGGAGTTGGCGTAGATTCGTAAGGTTCTCGTATATCGGTATACCTCTCGACAGCAATACTCTGTGTGCTGGAAACGGTTCGTGGTCGATGCTAGGAGCATCGATGCCTACGGCATTCACGTTCTTCTCTGCTAGGAACTGTGCAGCTGATTCGTCTAGCCCTGGATGTTCGTACCACTGCGGTGTACCAGCTTTCTCGTCGTAGCCGGTATGGAATAGCACGATCCATCCAGGACCGATATCTACCCCAAGCTCGCGAAGCCTAGACTCTATGAATTCCCTAGTTATCGCAGCTCTCGGAGGAAGCGTTGAGGCGTCGATCACGACGCCCTTACCAACGAACTTCTCCAGAGGAAGTTCATCGATCGTTGCACCGCCTTGGATGAAGTGTGCTGGTGCATCTACGTGAGTACCCGTATGCTCGACAAACATCAGTAGGTTGGAGTAGAACCCCTGCTTCTCGATGAGAGTCCAGGTCATGACGATGGGGATGGGGTACGCAGGGAAGACGGGAGAACCGCTGCGGAGAACCATGGTTAGATCCACGATGCGAACCATGTACAGCCCACGTACTCTAGCGAAGCCTAGGCATATAGCTTCTTCAGCACGAGTA
>JAMOOB010000250.1 GCA_027066265.1 Desulfurococcales archaeon | reverse complement strand
GGCTTTACGTTGATCGAGTCCTCCCAACGCGATAGTTAGATCCATCTCGAAGATGTCTGCAACCTGCATTAGGGGATAGATTAGTTTGGAGAAGTCTAGCTCAGCTTCATCGGCGCGCCTACCCATGATGGTGAGTGCTCGCTTGATGCGGCTAAGGGTAGCGCTCTTCGCTATTCTAAGAACTTTCTCCCAGTAACTCGATCGTGAAACGAGTTCTTCCGCGTAGACAACTCTAAACCTCTCTACCCCTATGGCTCGAAGAACTTCTTCGACGTGTTTAGCGGCGAGCTTTATCAGCTTCATGTCTCCGCCAAGCTTATCGTTTATCCATGCATGCCAAGTAGCTGCGAAGAGAATCATGTCTACCCCGGCATTTACGAGGTCTCGGAATTTGTACATCCATACAAGCCATCCTATGTGAGCAACTCCGCTGGGTTCGAAACCAATGTATCCACGAATCTTTTCGCCTACCTCCAACGCCTTCCTAAGCTCTTCCAGCGTCACGATCTCTACGGTGTTCCTCCTGATCAATTCAAGCCTTTGTTCGAGATCCATGGAGTGAGTACCCGTAGCTGCTATGCGAAGGCTAGATCTATATCCCTTCTAGGCTCTCAACTTATTGCTGTGCCAGTCGAGAAAACGCATCGAGTTTCCTAACGTTGATAGCGTAGGATAAGAGCTTCGATGCCTTCACCCATCTACGAGCACCGAGAACTGTTTCACGATCGAGAACTTCAAGAACTTCCTTCAGCGTAGAACACTTGATAGGACTCTTCCTAAACATTTCTCTAACGTTTTCTCGTACGTACCATACGCCTATAGCGATGTCGAATCCTTGGTATATCTCGCGTAAAAGAATTGCAGTGGCTTGCCTACGAAGAACATTGAGTAGGTACTCAGCGACTGCCAGTCTCGAAGCATAGTAGCAGCCTCCAATAGATGGATACTCATCTCTACCACCATAAAACTCGTGGTCTCCCTCGATAACGACTTCACTACCGTAGAGATTCCATATGGATCCCGGGAACCAAGCCTCCATCCATTCGAAACTCCATGCTCCAGGAAGTAGTATTGCTACGAAGAGATTCTTCTCTACTCGGTGAATGAATACCAGGTACGTATCGAGCTTAGGCAGATGCTTGATTCTGGACACGAGGTAGTCAGACAAGATCTTGTCTACGGCTGTTATGGACCAGCGCGTCGGTACCAATCTCCTACGGTTTTTCTTGCCCAAGCAAGCTACACTGAAAAGCTTTTGAATATACGATACCGGAACGCCCCTAAGGTAGAGCTCTATAGCTGCATCTCTAGCACTCAGATCATCCTCGACAATTCGTTCGATTGTACGAGGTATCTTGGGTTCGCTAGCTATACGAAATTCGTTAACTAAGCCTCTAGGCCCCATTGGTGGTTCCACATCGCCTACGACGTGCTTGATTCGAGGACGTTTCTCGAACCGTACCTCTACATCTACGGGTTTCCAGCTCATTACTACTTCGCGTAGCCTTCCAACGAAGGGATCTCGAGGATCAACGCTGGAAACACGTTTCCCTCCAAAGAATAGTGATAAACGGTAGAGAAGCACTTGGTCTAGACTAAGATTGATCCACGATTCTGGTAAGTCCATGATACGCGTATCTCCAACAACGTTAGGTACACCTATCGACACGAAAACGCGTGGATACCTACTCCAACCAACGAATACAGCTGGAGGACTAGATCCGAACACAGTTTGCGAAACGGATGCCTGGATCTTTACGAATCGTTCGAAACTCCTTAGTAGCGCTGGACAATAGCTACGTCCACAAAGATGCTTGGATCCTCTACACAGTACGCAGAGACTTGTCATCCTCGTATGCTCCTCCGTGTAATTCGCTTTATAAGCTCGCTCCACAACGCTATCAATCGATTTATTTGTGCTATAGCGTATATATCCGCTCTCTACGAGCCTAGCAACGGGTATGAGAGTGTAGGTTATGAGAATACTCGTAGTACATCCACACCTATACGTCGTGGGTGGAAGCGAGATTCTAACGAAGATTCTCGTATACGAACTCGCTTCTCAAGGTCTCGAAGTTGTCGTTGTTACGAGTCGTAGAAGAGAGGATCTGTTCCCGAACGCACCAAACGTTTACTTCGAATACTTCAGGGAGCTACCACAGGAAATAGGTAAGCAGATGAAACTCATTACGTACAAGATCCTGAACCTCGAATACACGTTCGACTACGTAATCGATAAATGGCATCCAGACGTAGTGTTGATAATGATTCAGGAACCAATCTACGGAGTCATGATAAAGTTCATCAAGCAGGATCTAGGTACTGCAATGTATATTCACTACCCATTCGAAGAAGAATTGAGTCCCGAAAACATGCCTAAATTCTTCGAGATGTATCGCTTTCCCAACCTGTACGGTGTATTCTATCGCGTGATAGATCTGCATATGACGAACTCGAACTACACCGCCAAAGCTCTGCACCGACACTTTGGCATAGAAAGCAACGTTGTGTATCCAGCAGTGGACTGGACTTTCTTCGAGCGTGAACCTAGTCCCGAAGAAGATCGTGAGAACATAGTGATATCTGTTGGCAGATTCGTTCCTCACAAGAGACACGATGTATTGATAAAGTTGTTCAGAGACATAATCAAGCCCAAGGTTCCCGACGCTAAGTTGCTGATCGTAGGGATCAAGGATCTTAGGTACGAGGATTACTACAATAAGATCGTTGAATTGGCTCAGCAGGTCAAGGATGTAGAGATAATTGATCGAGCATTGACGCCGCAGGAAATGGTTGAGCTCTACGCACGAGCGAAGGTCTACGTGCATCTCCGTATAGGAGAACACTTCGGAATGGCTCCAGTAGAAGCAATGGCGCAGGGAACGATACCTATCGTACCTAGGAGATCCGGTCTCGCTGAACTGATAACGCCGGGGCGATCGGGCTACGTATTCGATAGCGATGAGGAAGCTGCGAACCTCGTCGTAAAGATCCTACAGATGCCCAAGCAAGAACTTGCTAAAATGCGTAAGTTCACCTACCGTGCTGCGTGGTACTTCAATCCAGACCGATTCGCTAAAGAGGTTCTGAGCTATCTACGGCTTCTCGTTCCAGAGAGCTAACGAAACTACGCATTTTTTCGGCAACTTCCTCAGGACTTACTTCGACTATGTATACATCGGAGCTAAGTTCGTACCCTCCCCAGATACCGAGCCTAGGCATGGCTTCGATGTGCCAGTGGAAATCCTCGACTCCTTTCGGTGCTACGTGGAACCACATGTTGTAGCTCTCAGTTCTTAGCACCTCTACGAAGAACTTCGTGACTATACGCATTACGTGAGCGAGTTCTCTAAGAATCTCGAGGTTTGGTGAAGGTCTAGACTCGTGCTTCTTCGGTACGATCAGCACTTCGTAGGATGCTCTAGGAGCATCGTTGACGAGTAGTGCAAAGGATTTCGATTCGTAGACCAAGTAGCGATTCCTTAAGTACTCATCCTCTACGTAGCTGCAGAGAGGGCATGTACCTAGATCAATGAGCTGCTTTACTTCTTCAGCAACACGAGGTGGGACGTAGGGAGAGGCAAAGATTTGGCTATGGGAATGCCTTATACTAGCACCAGCACCAAGACCTCGATTCTTGATCAACGCTACGTACTTTATCCATTCTATGGATAGAAGATCGCGCATCCTAGTCATCGTCGTGTAGAGCGATAGAGCGTACTCCTCGTCGCTTAGCTCGTGCGGATCGTGAACATGTTTACAGCTCTCTACAACAACCT
This sequence comes from Desulfurococcales archaeon, assembly GCA_027066265.1. GTDB lineage: Archaea > Thermoproteota > Thermoprotei_A > Sulfolobales > Ignisphaeraceae > JAADCV01. Next base: position 5,835 of record JAMOOB010000250.1, on the reverse strand, counting down.
CGTGAAAACCTCTTGCTTTAAGCGCGTTGCGAGCAGTTGGTGTTGGTGGATTTGGATCGAGCGCCGGGTACTTGTTGGGTATAATCCTTACGATCCACGGACTGCATTCCCCAGAACGAGATTCACGACAGAACTCGAATCGGTTCCCTATCCTTACGAGTGCCAATGTAGCTGGAGGTGTAAGCTCTTCGTTACCGGGGCAGAAGGGGCATTTATCAACGCTTTCCTTGCGCTCCTTAGGTCTGAGCCTACGACGAGTTGAAACTATCGTTACGTGGTTCCCTAGGATCGGGATACGGATCTCGTCTATCAAGTTCAAGGAGCTCACTCAAGTCAACAATTGGGTGTCTACCTTATAGAACTCTACATGTGTTAAAGCTCAAGCACCTGGGTAGACTAGATGCTACGATGCGTAGCAGCACCGACGAGGATACCTAGCGAAACCGGTCTCGATGCCGATGAACTATCGAATTTCGTTCAGCAACTAAGTAGTCGTGCGGAAGCCTATAAGAAACTCCATGAATTCGTAAAGTTGGTAGAAGAAGCGCGATCGCCTTACGCAGCATTCATAGTTGCTGAGTGGGGTGAAGGTAAGACAAGCATGTTCTATGGATACCTCGACAAACTCCAAAACGTAGCATCGTTCATCGTGCATGCAAGGACTGTGATAAACTACCTCGATGAAGCTCTTCGAGGAAAACTCTTCGCAGAGACTAGGAACTCTGCCTATAGACTGCTAGCATCTATCTTAGCAGCTTTGATAGAAGAACAAATGCATAGCCTCGAAGCTAAGTGTGGATGTAGGATAGACGTCGATCCCAAGAAGTATGCACGTGCTCAGCAATTCGTAGTCGATGTACTCCGTACGCTAGTGCCATCGTGTGGTAGACGCATAATTGTATTCGTTGACGAGGTGGAGGACCTAGTAACGACAAAGAACGACATAGTTAACGAGTTCGTCGCAGGCCTCACGATGATACTGAATGGTTCTGTTGTAGAGATAGCACCTAGAGGAATGTATGCAGGTGCGTTGCACTTAATATTCTCGTTGACGCCGACTGCCTACAGCAAGCTTAAGAGCTATGGAGAGTTGGCCGCAACCATAGCTAGGATGGATAGGAGAATAAAACTCATAGAATTGAAGCCTCTTACGCGTTACGAAGTCTTCGCCTTCATACGCGGTGTACTACGCTACATGTTTGGAGATAACTACAACGAAGTATTTGAACTGCCTACGCTCATCAATGCTATCGCAGTCTCTACGCTAGGAAATCCCGCTGCTATCCAGCGAGCATTGACAACGTTGATACAGCTACGAAGAGTTGATGGAAATGCATGCGGAGAATCCTCTATGCCATGCATAGACTCGGAATTCGTTGTAGAAGCATTGAAGGGTATCACCGTCAATATTGCGGGTGCAAAACTTCCTCTACTAAACGAGCTTAGTTACCGTAGCTTCGAGCAAAGATGGATAAACTTTGTAAAGACGCGCAGAGGTATCGAAGAGAGTGAAGCACGAAAGTTCCTACGGTTCTTGATGGCGAACATCGTTGTCGACAAACATAGAGCAAGCACAATGTTGAACATGGATAGCAAGACTGTTGAACTGCTGTTGGCAGATCTAAACGTATTCGTGACTGTACAGTCATTGAGATCAGAGATAGGTTGTCGAAGAGCTACGTACACAATGGAAGCGTATCCTTACAGCGAAGAGCTTAGGTTGTTAGTGATCAAGAACCTCAAGGACATAGTCAAGAACTACATTCTGAACGGATACGATGTGGAAGAGATTGTTCGATGCTTCGTTGAAGGATCTACGCTCCTCGATGTAGATGGTGAACCAGTGATACTGCTCCCAAGAACTGAAGAAGGCAACGTTGCAGAGGTTCGAGATCTACTCATGGATAGTTTGATGCTGAACCTGGACGAAGTCGTTATTGAATACCTAGCTAACGAATTGATGGAAGGTCTTGCAAACGTGAAGAAAGAGCTTGGTTTAGTACCTAGGTCGAGAATCGTGATCTCTCCGAGAATCGTGAGCGTAATGTATCTCTCGCCCGAACTAACGTATCTAGACTTCGTAAAGGATCCCGATAGGCGGTTTAGGTACTGGCGCGAGTTGTTAGCAAATCAAAGAGATGAATACCTGTTACTGGGCCTTGTTGCGATGATTGCTTCGATGCCTAGGGTAAAGATTGTGGGTCTAGGGGTGGGATAGAATGGTATCGAACGTAGTCATAGATCTAGTTGTTGAGAGGAGAGGTTTTCGAATACCGGTAAGAATGTTCCTTGCGTTGCTCAACGAAGGTAATGTCGTCGACGAAGTTGTTAAGCTACGTTCAACGATTCTTAGTCTGTACCGTGTGAAACCCGTACATCTTGTGGTAGTGGTTTCGGGAACCAATATCGATGGATATGTATCGAGAGGTTTGCACGAACTTGAAGTTCTAGGCATAGAATTGGTGACAGTCAACATAGGTAAGCTCATGGATAGAATACAGATCGCTGCACTAGGTCGAATCCTAGCTGAGTGTAGCTCGATTAAGAACGTTGATAGGGTAGAACTCGTCAAGAACATCGATCAGATCGCTACCCTGTGTAGCGATCTGATATATCCCGAGGAATTTGTAGCTAAGCTCCGTACGATAGTTGAAGAGCTAGGACTAGCGGAAGCAATTGATAGAGCAATAGAGAGAGTATCGCTGAAAGAACTTGGATTGATGGATCCTATGAAGAGCTATGACGACTACGTCAATGCGATGAAATGGGTGTTCAGCGTTCCAAAGAACTCGATGAGTGTCGAAGAGGTGTGGAACTATGTAAGCGGAACGTTAGCTAGGTACAGAATATTCGGTGAGCGGAGCCACGTACTTGCCCTAGATATTGAAAGCGTTGAACAGCTGCGTAGGTACGTGGAAGTCCTTGCCAAGGAAGGTTTCATAGAATTCGATGGCTCGACCATAGTGGCGGATAAACTTCATCCGTACGAGGATAGGATACTGAAAGTCCTTAAGAACGTGTACGGTGGTTCGTGTCGTGAAGAGCAGTTAAAGCGGATCTTTGTACCGATGACGAGCCAGTTCGAGAACGTCTGGAACGCAATCTTATCAATACTCGAGCTTCGAGGATTCATAGTTCGAGAGAATGGATACATAAAGATCATATCGGTGGAGGACGCCAAGAAATTCGTAGACGAACTCTATGCATATGTAAAGAACCTCTATGAAAGAGATAGAGAACTGGTTAGACGATTTGGATACGTAGTGAGCGCGAAACAAAGACAATGGAATGCGTTTACAGCTAGAGCAATGCTTAATCAAGCTCTACAGCTAGTGGAAGCTGCCAGGAATAGCTTAGCGATAGACCATAGATTAGCGGTACGCATAGCGAGGATTGCGCGAGAAATAGTGGACTACTACACCGATAATATTAGGCCTTTGATCGAGGAGAGCGAAAGACTCATTAAACGAATTGAAACCACAATCGCTGCAGCTAGACGTGAAGCAAGCGAACTCCTTAATGCGATTTCGAGCCTTCTAAGCAGATATATTGTAGGAAAACCGATTACGTTGAGCCTAAACCTCGTAGAAGATCTCGAGAAAGCGCTTGAAAAGATGAAGAGCATTGTGGAGTCCGAAATCGATGAAGACACGCTTAGGAAGGATATAGAAACGCTCTGGAGATCGTATAGGAAATCCGAGGTCGTAAACTTCCCGTTCTACATAAGGAAGCTAGGTCCGTTGTATCGATACAACTACAAGCTCTACAAGATAGTGACGGAGCTTAGTGATGTGATACAGTTCGAGGGCGGAGATCCTGACCTATGTACACGAATCAAGCAATCGATGGAGAGACTTCACAATTTGATCGAGTACGTTAGGGAAGCGGTGGAGAGCTCTATAGACCTCGTAAAGCTTCGGACGGAATTGCTTCAGCTCCTAGAACGATCCGAGCTTACGAAGCACCTAAAGAAGTACATCGAGAGCATCGATGTGCTTAAACTCAGTATCGATAGCGATGTTAAGAGATTCGAGAGCGTGGAAGAGCTCGAGATCTTCGTCAAGGATCTGGTGGAGCGATGGAGAAAGAATGTTGTGGGCTTGCGTGATTGCATGAATAGGGTCTCGAACCTCGTTAAGAGAGTTGAAGAACTAGAGAACGAGCTTACGAAGCTCGTAAGCGACGTTGAGACAAAGCTCAGCAGGTATCGAGAGTTCCTGGATAGATGCAGCGTTCTCTACGACTACGGAATGGAGTGTGAAAAGGAGCTGAGCGAAATGGCGAAGAAGCTAAGCGATATCATGGAGTGGTTGAAGAGCGTTGTGAATGGAGAGATAGAGATCCGTAGCATAGAAGACGTAGAGGAAGTACTTAGAGGCATCGCTGCGAACCTCGATAATGCGAAGAGAATGCTTAGCCTAGACAACCTAGTTCGGTGTAGGAAACTCGTTGAGGAAGTCATGACGAAGCTCAGAGCAAAACTTAGTTGCGCCAAAGCTCTCAGCGATGTAGCGAAAGAGCTCGTTGAACGAGGAGCTAGCGAAGCGAAAACCTTGCTTAGCGAGATAAACGAGATCTACCGCAAGATAACGAGCGAAGGTATCGACATAGTAAAGGCATGCGAACTAAGTGTGAAGCTCGACGGTGTTGTCGAGAAGGTTAGAAAGTTCATTGTGAACAGCGGAGTACTCACACACGACGAATTAGAGGTATACAAAACGCTGATGCAGGTTAGACACGAAGATCGTAGAAGCGCGATAAGGTTCAGCGAAGCGGTGAACATTATTGCTGAAAGACTTGGTATGGATAGAGATAGTGTTAAGAAAGCTATGCTTAAACTCATAGAGAAAGAGTTGGTGGAAGTATACATATGATCGACGAGCTTCTAAAGAACGTTAACGAAATCGCGAACTTTTTATCTTCATTTGTTTCGAGATCGCTTAGACAATGCATAGAATTCGTTCGCACATGCCTAGAAAAAGACTTGGCGAGAATAGTGAGGATAGTCGAACCTTCTACGAATTGTACAGCTATAGATGGTTCGAAGGTCTTAGTACTAGACACGGAATGGATGGCGTTGTACGCATTGAATGCTACTGCGATAACGATTACCGAGGATCGTGTAGAGGTCGTTAAGGAGCTTTCAACGCTCGAAGTCGTGACGGAACTCGATCCAGCAGTACGTGAACAGGTATCCGACGATATCATGCTTAGCCTTGAAACTAGGATTCTGTACGATGTTGTTGAGGAAGGTAATCGTGAGACGATACTCATCGACGGTCCGCTGATTGATCCTCCCAGGGAACAAGTTGTTGATATTGAGAGAATCGCTAGATTTATTGGTGTGAATAGAGTCCACGAATTCCGATCGAAAGTTTTTGCAGAAGCTCTAAGTAGAGGTATCGAGATCGTAGGGATAGTAAAGAGGATCTCCAGGAATCCATTCGTTGTACATCCATTGGTCAAGAATCCCGATATCTTGTCTCTTTTACCGATAGCACTTCGCTATCTTGGGATAGGTACGAATGAGATCTTCGTACTAAAGCCGTTAGAATGCATTTGTCGTGCTCACGGAGTCTCTAAGTACTACGAAGATAGAAACCTGAAAATCGTGTGCATGTACGTCGCTACTAGGCGTAGAGTACTAAGAATAGAGTTCTTTAGCGATGGTAATCGCGTTGATGAGGAAAAAGCCCTGAAATTCGTGCAGTACGTAGATCCAGAGCTAGGAGTTCCGCTCCCTGTACTCATTGTACATAACTTGTGTTCGCGGATTAAGAAAAGTCGCAATCAGTTGAAGAAGATCGTTGAAGGAGAGATTCTCAAAACAGTTCT
>JAMOOB010000249.1 GCA_027066265.1 Desulfurococcales archaeon | reverse complement strand
TAGCACGTCGTCGATGCGCATCGTGCATAGATGAAGGTGTTAATCCTGCTGTAGTACCTCGAGAACGAGTGCTTGAAGTAGTTAGAAGGTGTGTAAGCGAGGTTTTGAATCAGTTGAACGTCGATGGATCTATGGTCGAACTCGTTGGGATAGGTTCGGCTGGTGTCGGTAAGGGGTTCTGGACATCGTTGTTTAGAGATGCATTGAAAGAGCTAGGGATAGATCCCAACGCTGTATTCGTGTTCGAAGACTATCGAGTGCTTCACGCATCGTGTTTCCTTGGCGGAGATGGAATTGCGATGATTTCTGGTACCGGTAGCTCGGTTTTTGGTAAGCGAGGTGAACGCGAAGTTAAGGTTGGTGGATGGGGACATCTACTAGACGACTATGGTTCTGCTTACCAGGTTGGTAGGGATGGTATGGAGGCAGCGCTCCGATACTACGATGGTAGGGGTCCGAAGACGAAGCTCCTCGATTACCTACTGGAATACCTATCTATAGAAAGCGTAGAGCTCGTGATACCCAAGGTCTATGGAGCTACAAATCCAAAGCAATTGATAGCGGGATTCGCACCTTACGTAGTCAGGGCAGCACTCGAAGGAGATGAAGTAGCTAACAAAATAATCGAGAGGTGTGTGAAGGAAATCGTTATAGCGCTCAAAGCATCTGCTGAAAGGCTAGGATTCGATGAGCCCTCGATATGTATGGAAGGCGGGTTCTGGAGAGGTGCACGACACGTAATAGAGCCTCTACTCCGCGAAGAGCTTGCTAGAACGTTCCGTAGCTACCGACTCGTCGAACCATCCATCGGCACTACGTGTGCAGCTATCGTGCTAGCGTTGCAAGCATCCAAACGTTCAGATCTTGTACAGCACGTCGTCGAGCTATGCCGAACCTGTACCGAATAAACTTGTTCTGGCGAGCCTCAGTACCTTCGTTAAGAATCGTGATACCTTAACTACCTCTGGAGGTATCTCTACAACGCGTCTGTTTTCGTAGACGAAATGTCTTCTCCTAACTCTTTCACCGAGAATCTTCTCGATCTCTTCCAAGAGGTAGTGTAGTTGAATGCAATGCATACTTCCATCCGTAGTAAGAACCGCGATCTCTTCAAATCGATTCCTAGCGATCATTCCTAGCAACTTGAATCCAACCATGTTAATGTGTTCGGCTTCCGGACATACGGCTAGGATAGCGTACTCATTGAAGTTCTCCAAGATTTCGGGATGTTCATCAACGATACACTTACCTACGATTAAGAGCTTCTTACGATCTCGAACATGTTTAGAACGTGCATTCGTATCGAGCAGCCTAGGTACGTGCATGGGCCTCACCTAGGAACGAGCTTCGCAACGAAGAAACCGTGCGTTCTATGAATATGTGGAAAGAATCTACGAACTAAGCTTCTCCAGGGATAAGGTTCGTAGCCTTCGGATCCCGGGATATCTAGCGGTGCAAGGTACTTCTCGAAAGGCTTAACGATCTCCTCACCTTCTAGGGGAAGAACGCTGCATACAGCATAGATTACAGGTCTACGTAGCTGTAATGCATTCTCGAGCAATTTTCGTTGAAGTGAAGCGAGTTGGAGAACCCATTCACGATCCTCTAGATGTATCTTTACCGCCGGATCTCTTCCTATAGTACCGCTACCACTGCATGGTGCATCGAGTAGAACCTTGGTTATGCCCCGTGCAAAGATCTTCGTCGAATCCGTTAGCAGTAGATCGATGGAGTGGGTGCTTGGAAGTGCTTTGAGTAGAAGATTCCTAGCTCTAGCAATGCGATCTCGAGAAACATCGCATAGCA
>JAMOOB010000248.1 GCA_027066265.1 Desulfurococcales archaeon | reverse complement strand
TGTAAAGCTCTTCACGTGAAGGAGAGGAACATCGTGAAGATGTCGTCGGGTACCGAACTCATTGGAGTAGCTGTATTCTTTGCTCTAGAGGATCTTCTTGCTAAGCACAACCTGTACATGTATCTAGAGCCCGAGATCATCGATGTTGGTAGTCCTTTCGATTACGCTATAGTTGACGAAGTTGGTAGCAGGATCCTTCTCTTGGTTGAGATGAAGAGACTTCGAAGCTTTGAGAATCTGCCTAGGTACGCCAAGGACTTCCTAAGCAAAGCGATTCCTATCATCGATCGCTGTAGGTATGCAGTTCTTTATCTACACATCGCATTGGATATAGCTAGAGATGAGAAGCTGCTTAGCGTTGTGAAGGTATTCGTAGAAACGCTGAACACCGTGATTGGATCCACGATGAGTGTTAGGATAGTTCTTACGTACGGCGATAGCTTCGATTCGTTTAAGAAGCAGCTCGAAGAACAGATCGAAGTGCTTCTAACATCGTAGCTCTACGCAGTTCCTCGAAAGCTCGGAGGTTCGTATTCGATCTACTCTCCAACGTGTTTCCGTAGCCTAGCTAAGAGCTCTTCCTTACGCTTCTCGAGTACTGCAATGCTTGTCCTAGTAATCGCTATCTCTTCCTCGATAACCTGCTCCACGTTGTTGGGATCGATCTCTATCGCTAACCTACCTCCGTAGATACGGTACGCAGTACGTACACGACCTTCCCTAGCCATGCGAAGAGCTTCCTCTAGCTCACGTAGCTGGTTCCTCAACTCGATAAGCTTCCTCTCGATTTCTCTAAGCTCGTGCTTAAGCTCGTAGGGAAGGTGTGGATCCAAGAAAAACACCTTGACTAGCTCGAAGCTTGGCTAAGCTCTCTACCCAACTCCTCTACCTTTGGAAGGATCTCGTTGATCCTCCTATTCACTTCCTCCAACTTCTTGAGTATGTCTAGCCTAACGCTCTCCAGAACCTTGATACGGTTCTCTAGAGCTTTCCTAGCATCCTCGATCGAGGTCTCTATGCTTAGCCTACCACCGATAGACATCACGACCGTCTTAACGTCCTCGATCCTAGCCTTGATAAAGTTCCCCGCACCTATTGGAACCAGTACAGTCTTCCCACTACCCTCCCTAGCGATGTAGTCCAGAACTTCGACAGCTGCGAACAGATCCTCGATAACGCTGTTGATAGCTTCAACCTGTTCCCGGAGATAATCTGCTTGAGACATTAGGCTCCTAAGCTCGTCCTGCAAAGCCTTCAACTTCTCCTCGTTCTCAACACGAGCCTCGGTCATGTGTATCACCGAAGATACCTACAATTGCTACCACGTAATAAAGATATGGTATATGATTGAATATAGAAGATACCTAGGAAGAGACTAGAAAGAATACGTGGAGTGTATCGATAAGCTAAAGATGGTAAGGGAGGATAGGTATTCGGAGACTGACTGAGTGATGATCCGCCTACCCACCGAGCATCGCGATGATGAGAACGTGGGTAGCTTGATTCGGTGAAGAATCAGGCGCCGCTGAGCTCTAGGCAATGCTCGATTGCTCGGTGTTGCAGCGCTTCATATAGTCCTACTCTATGTCTGGGAGAAGCTGTGAGTAAGATACTCAACGATTTCGTTGTAGGCTACGTGCTAGGGTTTGCATTGGGTGGCGATCTCATCGTTATCGATTCCGAGAGGTGTAGGATTAGGTTTCTAACGGATCGAGCTACGTGTATGCGTATCGTACGCTATCTAGAAGCTCTTCTCAGGATCTTCGATCCTAGAGCTAGCGTAGATTACTCTACCGAGAAGAGTAGC
>JAMOOB010000247.1 GCA_027066265.1 Desulfurococcales archaeon | reverse complement strand
TATCTTCTTGACTAGGTCGCTGGGTAGGATACAGATCGCGAACTCGCGGTGCTTAACGATGTAGTTGTAGGTATGCCTAGTCCTAGCGATGGCTACCGATAGTATCGGTGGGTTCCTGGATACGGGGCTTACCCACGAAGCAGCCATAGCGCTGTAGTCCTCCCAGCTACCTGCGACCACGATCACTACGGGTCTTGGGTGAAGTACGTAGTGAACGTTCTTGAGATCCAGGTTTCTCCAAGCCACGTTCTCGCCCAGGGCTAGGAGGGTAGCTAGGCAAATATCGGTGCTTCGCCACGCTTCGGATGGTTGGGTGCTATGCATCCCGTTGAAGAGATTCGGTGTAGGGTTAGCGATGAGCTTGCGAACCACCTCGTGGTTCTCGGCGTTAGCTACAGCGCTGCTATCTATAGAGCGATAGACGTTGCACGCGAACTCGTTCGTAGGTGTGCCGACGTCATCGTTGCGATGACTCCCAGCGCTAGGAAGGCTATCGATCCAAAGCTCTTTCACTGGGCTACGGGTAGGAAACCCATCACATCGATCACGGGCGACGTAGAGCACGTTACCTACGCAAGGAGGTGCAGCTCCATGGCTGTAGCGCCCGCGACCCTCAGAACGATGAGCGCCATAGCGTGGGGTTGCAGCAACAACGTGGTTACGAGCATGGCGATAACGGCTCGCTCTGCAGGCAAACCCGTACTCATCGTTCCAGCAATGCATCTAGACATGTGGAGATCGCCGCAGTGTAGGAAGGTCGTGGAGCTCCTTCGCGAGGAGGGTTACAGCATCCTACCGCCGGTGATGAAGAACGGTAGGCTCGTCATGGCTAAGCCTAGCTACGTAGCTAGGAAAATCGTTGCGTTAACTCTTCGAGGAGAGGATCTCCGTGGTCTCCGCATCGTTGTTACGGCTGGCGCTACGCGGGAGTTCATAGACGGTGTGCGATTCGTTTCGAATCCGAGCAGCGGTAGGATGGGGATAGCCATAGCTTTCGAAGCCTTTGCACGTGGAGCAGAGGTGGTGCTGGTTCACGGTCATCTAGAGGTGGAAGTACCTCCATGGATCGAGAGCTACGAAGCTATCTCCACCGAAGACATGGCTAGGAAGCTGCTAGAGGTGGTGAAGAGCTTCGATCCCCACGTCGTGGTGATGGCTGCGGCACCCAGCGATTTCAGACCTAGGCAGAGGTTCGAGGGGAAGATTCCGAGCGGTATCGAGAAGCTAGTGCTAGAGCTCGTTCCAACGCCCAAGATACTGAAGGAGGTTAGGAAGGTGTTCAAGGGTATTCTCGTTGGTTTCGCAGCCGAGTACACCACCGACGTGAACGAGCTCGTGGAGCGTGGTTCTAGGAAGCTCGCTGAGTACGATCTGGATCTGATCGTTGTGAACAGCGTTGCTAAGCCGGGGATAGGCTTCGGTTCGGCTATGAACGAGGTGGTTATGATCGATAGGAAGGGTTCGAAGAGTTTCGTGGGTCCAGCGCTCAAGGAGGTGGTGGCTAGGGCTATACTGGACAAGGTCAAGGAGTTGGTGAGTAGATGAAGATCTTCGTACCCTACCACATCTCCGGTCTATGGGTACCCATCAAGAGGGGTAGCTTCGTTGATACGGGTAGCCTAGGCGTTGGAATAGTTCTGGAGAGCGGTGTCGAGCTAGCTCGATGCCCAACCTCGTGCGTAGAGCTCGATCCTACGAGTCGTATCGCTGCATCGATCTACGGAGTACGTAGCGATGTTCTCGAAGGCTACCATCTTCGGGAAGCCCATGGGCTCGGCGAAGGTTACGGAGCTAGCGCTGCGCGTACCC
>JAMOOB010000246.1 GCA_027066265.1 Desulfurococcales archaeon | reverse complement strand
AATTTTCGTGGTTACCGTAGCCCTAACCATCGCCGACACCCTTCTATACGTAGCAACTGCGTAGATTATGGAGGGAGTCGAAGGGAGGATCACTACGGCGATCAAAGCGATAGCGCTGACGATCGGTAGGTTCGCTCCACGGATTCCTAGAACGTGGTTCAGTGCTAGAGCTACGCATCCAGTGCTCTCCGTAGCGATCATCAAGGCGAAGAACGATGCCATGGTGATGAGCGCTACGAGTCCGAGAACCATCGATAGATGCAGTCCTCGACGACTGGAGGAAACGATCTTCTTGCTCACGGCTAGGTTGAGGATCGTTGCGAGGATTAGGGAGGTAGCAAACTCTAGGAATCCTTCGAATCGAAGCGATACCTCTACGATACCGTTCTCGATATATGCACGAGCGCAAGAACATTCGTCAACGATCTCCACATCCTCGATCCCGAGCATCCTGAGCATCGATACGTTGATCTCGCGACAGTCGGCGATCGTTATCGTGGCTACGGCGACGTTCTCGGAGCTCTCGATCGAAACGCTGTACACGTAATCGAGCTCTCTAAGAACTTCGTTGAGGATGTGCTTCTCCACGTTTCGTAGCTCTACGCTTAACGGGCAGTCCACCACGATCCTAGCCCCAGCTCCATCTACTTCGGTTGCTACAACGAGGGCGAGGACCGCGATTGCGATCAGCGTAGCAATCCTCATCTAGAACGCGAGCACAGTACGTAGCTAAAAAGCGAAGGTGGAGGTATCCACGCTACGATCGTTCGGTGCCTCGGTGTATCAGTACGAGGAGTTCGTACAGTCTCTCGGCATGGTTGACCAGATCCTTCATAGCTCTTTCGTCGTTCAGCACTTCTCCGTACTCGAATCCCCTCGCTGCAACGCCACGATCGCCAACTATCATGCGGTGCTTCAGAGCCCAGCTATGGATACACATCAACGCGGTATCGAGTCCGTAGCCTCTACCAACGACGATGCATCCCAGAACCTTGTTGCGTAACCTACCTCTCAACCACCACGTGCGATCCATGAAGATCTTGGTCAGCGCGGATACGTTGTCGAAGTGTACCGGGGTAGCTACAACGATTGCATGCGCCTCCAGGATCTTTGGAGCTACGATCCGGGTCATATCGTCTTCCACCACGCACCTACCGAGACGTAGACACGAACGGCACGAAGTGCAGGGCTTTATGTCTAGGTCTCTAAGACGTATCTTCTCCACCTCGCATCCCTTGGATTTGAGCACATCTAGCAGTTTATCGAGTAGAATCTCCGTATTGCTCTTGCATCGAGGACTTCCCAGGATACCTACGACCTTCATTCTCGACACCCTTCACCACCGCAACAAGTCGAGGGTTTAATCGTAGCGTTGCCTACGTGTAGCTCTTCCGAATCTCGTAGAAGAGCTGAGACCTAGAAACAGTGGAAATACTTTGAGATCTGCGTTAGCAACCATTGACAGAGTACGTGTAGAGCTCAGCTACTCTCCGTGGTGGATACGTGTGTTTCGAGAACGAGCTTCCTAACCTTATCAACGACTTCGCATAGCTGATCACCGTCCTTTCCACTCGAGATGCTTAGCCACTCCCTTAGGTTGTATATGCATCCCGGATCGGGTGCTAGAGGATCTCCGAAGTAGCTGTAGGCTCGAGCTCTACATCCTCCGCAAACGTATCTATAGGGACACTTTCCGCATATTCCTCGAAGCTTATCCTTGTCTCGGAGATCGAGTAGCAGTGGATGGGTTCTCCAAATGGATTCGAAACTACGTTCGCGGAGGTTTCCTAGGGGTATGGGCATGAATACGCATGGAGATAGCGTGCCGTCGGGTTGAAGCGCTGCGTAGATCCTACCAGCACCGCAACCACCTATGAATTCGGCGATCGACGTAACTATGGGGTCTCCACGAGCAACGAAGTGCGTAGGCGCTACCTCCCTACCGCCACTCATCTGAAGCACAACACGTCCGTACTGTGGAGCCGTCGATAGAACCTCGATCTTCCTCCGCTGCATCTCTCTGTACAGCTTCCTAAGCACTTCCTCCCTCGTTGCTGGATCCAGATCGAGATCCACGATTTCTCTACCTCTTCCAACAGGGATGAAGTTGAAGAACACGACCCTCTTCACACCTATCGACTCGGCTAGATCGAGAATATCGTCGATCTCGTCCACGTTCAGCTTCGTGAGCGTTACAGCCATGGCGTGGCTTAGACCTAGCTTGACAGCGTTCTCGAGAGCTTTCACAGCTCTACTCCACGAACCTTCGACGCCGCGAAACTCATCGTGTTTCCTAGGGTTCGCGCTATCTATAGATACCTCTACGTACCTCAGACCGGCGTCCACGGCCTTCTTAAGCTCGTCCATGTCCGCGAATCTCCATCCATTCGTAGCTATGGCTACGTACATACCTCTGGAAGCCGCTGCCTTGACTATCGTGAGGTAGTCCGGATGAATCGTTGGTTCACCACCACTCAATGCGAGAGAAGCAACGCCGGCACGATCGAGCTCTTCAACTACTCTAAGCTTTTCGTATAGGCTTAGCTCGTTCGGTAGAGGCGTGCTTGCGTGCTGGTAGCAATGCTTGCATCTAAGATTGCATGCGTTCGTAAAGTTCCACACGATCATGAAGGGTGCGGGAAGCTTCTGAGGAACGGTAACGCCGTAGAGCGCGATCCCTCGGAACACCGTTTCAACTCCTCTCCTGAGCGCAGGATCTTTCAAAGCGTTGCGAACCTCTCTATCATCTCCGTTGAGAACTGCGATACCGAATCGAAGCAGTGCGTTGAGGAGGGATAGCATCGCTCCTACGTGTGGACCACACCTAACGTTGATCCCGGCATACATGGATAGCCCGTGCATAAGTAGAGTACTCCTAACGGGCTGCGCATCGTATCGACACTCGGTCTCGGTTGCGTAGACACGGAGCAACGTTCTTACCAAGGGGTTTCCGAGAACGATCCTTATGGAGGCTAGCAGTGCTCCTACGCCACCCCTCCTCTCTCCAGCCATGGTTAGACCCTCGACCGGATCAGATCTATCAATCCCTCCAACGCTGTACGCACGATCTTCGGTAGGAGCTGGCGCAGTCTTCCCGATGCAAGCTCGCGTCTAAGGAATTTATACCTTAGGTAGAAGCGTCGATAGGCTTCCTTCAGCAATCGACCGATAGCTTTCGTATCGAGGTAGTGCCCCTTCATCACGGGTCGAACGGTTGTGTAGTGCTCCCAGTTCCAATCAACTATGAGATCGTTCTTCACAGCGTAGTCGAATAGAGGTGTTCCAGGGTAGGGTGTTGCTACCGTGAACTGTGCATAGCTTGGATCGAGCTTCACCGCGAACTCGATCGTTTTACGTACGTCGTCCACGGTTTCCCACGGAAAGCCTATGACGAAGCTAGCCATGGTGAAGAGATTCAGTTCGCGTGTCCATTCCACTACTCTACGGCATTGATCCAACGTGATGCGCTTACCTATCCTATCCAACGTTTCCTGGGATCCCGACTCTACTCCTATGTAGAGCGCTGTACATCCCTTCCTAACGAGGAACTCTAGGAACTTCTTATCGAGGCTATCCACTCGTGCACCGCATGAAAACGGAACGTCTATTCCACGCTTCTGCAGCTCATCCATTAGTTCGTAGACGAACCTTCTAGAGAACGCGAAGTTGTCGTCGGAGAACACGATGTGTTTCGCACCGTACTTCTCTACAAGGATCTGGATCTCTTCAGCAACGTTCTGAGGACTACGGTATCGAATTCTACGACCCCAGTAGTAGGAAGTTAAGCAGAAGATGCATCCGTAGGGACAGCCACGGCTAGCGATGACGTGGGCAACCCTAATGCTCTTGCCTAGCACGGTGTACCTATCCATAGGTAGTAGATGCCATGCTGGGAACGGTATCGAGTCTAGGTTCTCTACGAAACCTCGATCCTCCGTAACAACGATCTTGCCATCGCGATCCACGAAAGCTATCCCCTTAACCTTGCGAAGAGCTTCGGGATCCTTGCCGAAACGCTCGAGAGTCTTTACGAGCTCGACCGTCGTTACCTCTCCCTCGAACCTCACGACGATATCGATACCGTTGCTGAGCGCTTCCTCGTACATGTACGTAGCGTGAGGACCCCCACCAACGATGATTAGATCGGGGAACTGTTCCTTGATCCTCTTAGCGGTCTCGTAAGCTTTGGGAGCTAGAGGCGTTGATACGGAGATCCCCACGACGTCGGGTTTGAATTCTCGTACCTTGTCGAGGAACTCCCGAAGGCTTAGTTCGAGGGTAGGCGAATCGATTATCGCAACCTCGTGACCTTCGCGCATCAGAGCCGATGCGAGGTAGGCAAGACCGAGGGGAGGAGCTCTGATCCCAGCTACCCGATATATTTCGAGTCGGTGGGTATCGGGAGGCAACGCTAGTAGGATCCTCATGTTCTCGAAACTCTGCTCTTTCCTAAGAAGATAAGGGGTCTCTGCATAGATCTAAGCAGACCTCCACCGCAATCCTTACCGCGACTCAAGCCTCGCGATAACCGTATAGTACGGTACGAACGCTGTAACTACGAGGGTGGAGAACACGAGCTTAAGGGACATCGTTAGGATAGTGGTGCGAGGACTGCTAGAACAAACGAGGCTATGCATAGATCTGGATCTGAAGTGTATCGATCCACCTACCCTAACGAGCGGTATGCTTAGACGATACGGCGTGTCTTCGGATCACGTAGTGCTCAACTTCTGGAACAAGCTCTCGAAGATTCTCGAGAAGAGCAATCGCTTCGAGATCTATCGCTCTAGATGCATATCCGTGAACCTCGTGTTGATACATCGCCTATCGAAGGTACGCAAGCTCGTCGAACACGATGCGTACGTAGATCCCCTCGACTGCATCGATAAGGTATGTGTAGTTGCTCCCCATAGCCACGTACTCAAGACATACCTCGAGTACCGATGCTGTACAGGTCTACGCATAAGGTGGAACCTCGTATCGTTGCTGAGGTTAGTTGCCTCTAGGGATCCCTCGTTCCTCGAATGCGTTGAGAGCTTCGCTCAGGATCCTACATCTATCGATAGAGTCCTAAACATAGCTCAGTGCGTACTTAGGCTCCTCAACACCTACCGAAGACCTTTGATGCACGTCTTCGATAGGATTCCCTCGAATCTTCAGGAACTCGTTAAGGTATCGCCCTTCCTAAGAAAGATCGTTAGAGAGTTGAGTCAGAGAAAGGTATCGAGATGATGACCTCTAGAGGATCTGTAGGAAACACTTTGGTGCGATCTCGATAGCGTTGCTCGGTGGCTCCTCGATTCTTACATCGATGAGTTTGTGTAGATGCTTCAGATCCTTTGCAAAGGGCTGTAGTTCGCGGGGGATGTACAGTACTGCGTTGAGTGGTTCGCTTAGCCTCATACCGTGCTCCTTCTTGTACTTCCAGATACCGCTGTTGATCTTCATAACGATCTCGAAGCTCTTGGCTAGCGGAGTATCCCACTCTGGGTTGGGTTGGGGTAGCTGTTCTAGATGAATAGATCGTTCTCCGTAGAGCTTCCTCCATATGAAGTCCGTTACGAACGGCATTATCGGTGCTAGGAGTAGCAACACGTTCTTGAGTACGGTGTGTAGGGTGTACCAAGCACTTCTCTGCTCTTCTTCGCTGAACTCGTTCTCGAAGTTGTAGGCACGGTTCTTCACGAGCTCTAGGTAGTGCGATGCGAAGACGTCCCACACGAAGTGGTAGATATCGTTGATTGGTTCGTACACGTCTAGCTCTTCGTACCTCTTCCGAACCCTCCTAATCAAATCGTTCAACATCCCTAGCAGAGCAAGGTCTTGCGGTACGATCTTCGCGTTCTCGATCTTGGGGAACGCGGATACGAACCTAGCTATGTTGAGCAGCTTCGTTGCGAAGAGCGCTCCGGTCTTCACCATGTGTTCCGAGAACCTGTAGTCGCTACCAAGCTTAGCCGAGGCAGCGGCCCAGAACCGGAACGCATCGGCTCCGTACTTCTCTAGGTATGGATCGGGATAGATCACGTTACCCTTGCTCTTATGCATGGCTTCACCCTTCTCGTCGAGACCCATACCGCTAACCCTAACCATGTCGAAGGGTGGTCTTCCGTAGAGGAGGTAGATCCTCAGCAAGGCGTAGTAGAGCCACGTACGGATGATGTCGTATCCCTGCGGTCTCAAAGCCTTCGCCTCTCTCTTGATGTACTTCTCGAAGATGTGTGGGTACTTCGTTATGCCCGCTGCGTAGAGCACCGATATCGAGGAATCGAACCAGGTATCGAACACCCTGGTCTCGCCCACCAGCTTCTCGCGTGGAGCACCACACTTTGGACAGCGATCCCACGGAGGTGGATCCTTCCATGGTCTGTAGTACCTACCTGGCTCCGGCACTAGTACGGCTCCACACGCACTGCATCTCCATACCGGTATCTCGGTTGCGTAGTACCTAGATCTAGAGATGGGCCAATCCATCGCTAGGGACTTGATCCAGTCGATCAGCTTCCTACGATGTTCTTCGGGAAAGAACTTCATCTGCTCCGAAGCTTTGAGAAGCTCTTCCCTGAACTCGAGCTGTTTAAGGAAGTACTCGCGCGCCATGATGATCTCTACCGGTGTTCCGCAGCGCCAGCACGTGGGTACGGATCTAACGATCTTCTCTCGCTTGACTAGGTACCCCTCCTTCTCCAGTATCTCGACGATCTTCTTCCTCGCTTCCGCAACCTTTAGACCCGCTATAGGACCTGCCTCGGGCTTCATAACACCGTTCTCGTCTATGATAACCCTAGGCTTCAGCCCAAGCTCTCGAATGACCCTCACATCGGTCCAATCACCGAAGCTACAGAACATCATTATGCCCGTACCGAACTCGGGTTCGACGGAAGGATGCTCGATTATCTCGACTTCGTAGCCGTATATCGGTACGATAGCCTTCCTACCCCTGAGATGTTTGTACCTCTCGTCCTCTGGGTTGTAGGCTAGGACTAGGCATGCACCAAGCAGCTCGGGTCTCGTGGTAGCGATAACAACGCTCTCGTTAGAATCCTTGAGCGGGAACTTGATGTAGTACAGCTCACCAACATCCTCCCTGTACTCGATCTCTGCTTCAGCGATGGCTGTTCTACATCGCGGACACCACGTAACGGGGCGCTCAGCTTCGTAGATCAAACCCCTTCTCCACATCTCGATGAAGGTAGCCTGCGTAATCTTCCTGTACTCCTCGCTATCCGTACCCTCCTTCCAGTACTCGAAGCTACATCCAAGCCTTCTCCATATCGCTAGAAACTCCTTCTCGACCTCGTCCAGATGCTTCCTACAGAGCTCGAGGAACTTCTCACGTCCTTCGGGTGTGGAAGCGACTTCGTGTGGATTCACGCCGTAGGTTCGTTCAACGAATACCTCGACGGGTAGACCGTTCCTATCTCCGTAGAACGGTACCAACACGTTGTATCCAAGCATTCGATACGCGCGTGCAACCATATCGATCTGTACGTAGTGAGCTACCTGACCAACGTGCGGCTTGCCCGAGATGTAGGGTGGAGGAGTATCGATGATGAGGATCGGTTTCGAGGGATCGTACACGAACCTATTCAATCCCTCGCGTTCCCAGAGCTCTATGAACTGCTTCTCGAGTTCGGGACTCCATCGCTTCTCCTCTATCAAAGGCTTGAACTCTCTAGACATAGAGTTGCGACCACCCTACACACTGGCGTGGCTAGGGATATAAGCCAGCAACTCGCCTAAGCGATACGGGATGATAACGCATCCCGGATCTGAACCGTGATGAAGTCCCGCATCGATGACCTTCACGGAGCGCGTGCCTCTAGACCGAAAGCACCTATCTTGGCACGTATCGAGAGATCTCCACGCCAAACCTTCTTCAACTCATTGTAGAGCTCCCTAACCAGCTGTTCTATACCTATCGACGAGTAGAGCCCTTCCCTACGTAGAACGAGTCTCAGATCTAGCCTACCATTCTTAACCTCGTACTTCAGCTTATCGATGCCGAAACCGTGCCTAGCAAGGATCTCCGGAATCGTGCCCAGCACGATGACGAGGTCCGGGTTCGATACATCGACTACTTCGCTGTACACACGCTCGCAGTGAATCGTTATCTTCAGAGGCTTTCTGGTTCCCATAGCTAGCAATACCTGCTTAGCTACGAGAAACACGAGTTCGCGAAGCGAGGTTGTTGAAGATCGACGCCTGCACGTAACGTCTATGACTACGAACTGCTCTCCCTCGGCTACAGCAACGTCTAGAACCTCTATCCCGAGCCTACTTAGGGATTCCGTTACCATGCTTCGCAGATCCTTTCCCTCCAAAGGCTTGGTCCTCGACTCGGTCTCGATAGGCTTAGGAGTAGGTACCTCGATTGCTCTAGGGCTCGCGCCCACGATATCGATATCTATTCCTCCTAGAAGGCTCTTAAGAACCTCGGAATCGAAGGAGTATATCGTTGCCCAAACCCTCGTATAGCTAGCTTCGCGAACTCTTAGCTCGGTAAGCGCTTCCAAACCGTACAGCTTTCTATCGCTTAGCGAGAGTATGCACCCGACGATCCTACCATCCTTCGTATAGGCTTCGAAACGATCCTTCTCACCATCTTTGTAGAGATCGAGAACGGAGTAACACCATCCACTTCTACAAACCTCTTCGAGAATCTTCATGAAGTCGTTGAAGCTTTCGAAGCTGCGCGAAACGAGTACCCTACCCTTCAGAAGAACGAAGCTACGTACAACAACGTCGTCCAGCCTACGGCTCAGAGCTTCTATATCGAGGTTCGACACATTAGCTCACCGCTAAACCGAATCAGATCGCCTAAACATGCTTCTAGCCCATCGTATATAGACCTTGCGTTTGGAGAGATAATCGGAGATGTATCTAGCACGGAGACATCGATGCGTGCAGCCCACGGCTCATCAACACGATCCTGACACGGTGTACCTAAGGGGTAGACGGGATCCTCACGAGCTTAGCATCGTCGATGCATTCTCTTCAACGAGGTTCGATACCGCTGGAGGTCTCTATACGCATGCTTCGCAATGCTATCGATATCCGTAGCGTTTCCATCTATCAGCGATAGCGTTACCACCACACGACGAGCGAGACCGTAGCTATACCGAGGGATCCACGAGTTTCTATCCATGGTATCGAAGAGAGCTGAAACACTCGAGAGGTTCGCCGAACAGTATCTACGGAGCCATCGGAAGGAGATCGAAACGTGCTGGGGGTAGCCATGCGTAGCTGATACCCATGCTCTCGAAGAGTCTCTAGAAACGCTAGGTTAAGGAACCCCGTGGAGAAACGGTGTGTAGAGGTGATGATAGAGGATGGCTCTGAACGGTGACGAGGAGTAGCCCGGAGCTGATTCGTACCAGCTATTCTATGGAAAAAGCAGGTGGAGAACCTCCATACTCGTTTCCCTAGGCTTGAAGAAGCTCGTCTTGGAGGAGGTGCTGGGGAACGCATCGATGAGCTTAAGTCGTTTAGGTGAATCGCTATCGTTGATCGGCAACGGATCTAGACCTAGCTAAGGAGTTCTTCGTATCTAACAATGCTCCTTAAGCTAGGTACGCAATCTTCGATGCCTAGGATCAACTCGATGGCTCTGGAATCTCTCAGCTTGAGCAAGGCTATATCCCTAGATAGATCGAGTCTATCGATTCTATCTCTGATCTTG
>JAMOOB010000245.1 GCA_027066265.1 Desulfurococcales archaeon | reverse complement strand
GACAGTATCCTCTCGATCTGTAGCATCTCTTCGCTAAACATGCAGTGGCTATCTTGAAGGCGTAGAGCTTCCTAGCCTCATCGTGTTTACCTTGGTTAAGAAGCTCGATAGCTTTGGCCTCGGAACCACTACAAACCTCTACCTGCATCGGTATAGGTCCAGGCTCAACAACGAGCTCCTCAGACCCATCCCTGTAGAACCTCTTCGCCTTGATCTCCACCAACCACACCAAACAAAAGAAAGCGTCTCCAGGACATAAACGCATCCATAGAGCAGCCCAACACTTTCAGCACTGTAACACCGACTACTACCTTAGTTAGAGAAGAGCTGCTCTTGCTTTACCTAAGCAAAAGAGTGCTCAGCTTCAACTCTAAAAAGAAGCTTATTCCCTTTAGACGCTCTTTAGTCTATATAAAAGAAGCGATTATATCGCTTTTTGAAAGAGATGAATGTGTCTTAGCAAGGTGAAGCATACTTTACATAGACCACGTAACGAGGTGCAGTAGATCTGTAGTTGTTAGTGCTGGTCTTGCAATGTTCGTTTCTATGCATGTTGCAGAGTCGAAGAACTCCTTCTTTGCACGGTGATGTATATCACCGTGCAATATTCTTGACAGGTTCAATTGGTTGTAGAAGGGGTGTCAATTGTTTGGCGCCGGGGGCGGGATTTGAACCCGCGCGGGGGTCGAACCCCCACCGGCTCTCAAGGCCGGCCCCTTGGACCGCTCGGGCACCCCGGCACACGTCCTCCTCTACTTACCTACGTCTGGTTCCTATAGGCTTCGTTGGCTGTTCCGATAGTTGTCTTCGTACGGTAGAGTTCTTCTTCGAGTTGCTTAGCACGTTCGATGTATTCCTCTGACCGTATCTTGCGTGTTCGTTGTAGCCATCTATATGCGTGGTATGGAGATCTCGTTTCGCATAGGTATCCTAGGAACGATCTTATGGCTAGTGGGCACGAATCTATGCAGAGCATGCACTTCGTACATCGAGATGCATCTACTCTGAAGGGTAGCTCGATCGCGTTGTTACGACACTTAGCTATGCAGAGACCACACGATACGCATCCTAGGCTAGCGATGGTTACCGCTATTGCGCGGAACCATCCTCGCTCTCCTTCTACCGCTATCCTTGCTCTCCTACCTTCGATTCTGATACGTACGGTTGTACTTCGATACCTAACCAAGATCTCGTCACCAATGCGTAGAGGTTCCGTAGAGAGCAATGCTCGACAATTCGTTTCTAGCCGTTCTTCGAATCCATCAACGATCTCGACAACGCTTACGAAACGAGGTAGAGATGCTGAAGCAATGCTCGTTGAGAACTCTCTGAGTTCCTCTATCTGGTAACCGAATCTCCATGCATGGTATCGAAGACACGTCGCTACATCCATACCCATGGATAGACAGATCTTCTCTAGGTACGGTTTCCATGCATCGAAATCCGATCCGTACAGTTGTTCGGAGAGCTTCAGTTCGAAACAGGATTTGTAGGGACACGAAATGCAGCTAAGTCTCTCGAACCCTAGTAGGTAGTCCTTCAACAACTGTTCGCCGTACCTATACCGAAGTACGAGGTACACCAATAGCTTGGGAAACTTGTAAGGAACGCTATGGTTCACAACACCTAGCTCGACATCTACGTAGGTTGCAGGCTTGATGCTACGCTTAAACGTTTCGTATCGACGGCTACCCGTGTAGCTAACTATTTTCTCGAGACCGTGGATCTTCTTAGCGAGATCTAGCTGAGGATAGAACTTGAAGACGTAGGTACACCATCTATAGCCTCGGAACGGTGCTCCGAAGGCTTCGAGCAGTTTCGAGATCTTGCTCCATCGATGCTCGATTACGTACAGCTTGAATCCGAGCTTAGTCGAGAGCTTCTCTACGTAGCTCCGAACATGTTCTGGATCACCGCGTTCTATGTGTGTGTAGACTGCGTCGAAATTGGATTCCGCTTCATGGAGAAGATAAGCAGCTAGAACGCTATCCTTACCACCAGAAATCGCGAGCCATCCCTTCCTACCAAGTCCATGCTCGAACCAGTCAACAGCTCTACGAACTTTCTCGACTAGAGTATCGATGTATTCTTTGTTGGCTCGATAAACCTCTGCAAGTGACGGTGTTCCACGCGAAGCGAATCTAAGTACGTACGTATACGGATCCACTCCTTCCCATCGCTCAAAAACCTCTATACCCTGCTCAGTTCGTAGAGCACATCCAACGAGTTTACCTCTCTCTATCACTGCATAGATGCCGTTCTCGCTATCTCTAACGATCCTCAGATCCTCGTCGACGATCCCTACAACGTCTTCAACGATTCCTAGAGCTACGAGGAGTTTTCGAGGAACTACATCTAGCTTTAGCTCTGGAAGGTAGAAGTACACCAATGCAAACGGTTCTTCGAGGACGAAGTACTCGTATACGTGATCGGCTAACGCATCACCATCGACGTTGACCATCGTGAACCTCGTACCTACGAACATCAAGACCTTCCTCACGAAGTCTTGAGGAAATCTATTACTTAATCCACGTGCTAGGACTGACAGATCGAATTTCATCAATGGTCTTGGATCGAACCAGAGCCTTGATCTAGTAGCAACATCGACGATTACGGAGCTTCTTTGCTCAGCGTAGCTCTTCTTGAAGTATGGGATACCTGTCTCGATGTCTAGGTATATATGGAGAGGAGATTCGTTCTCGAATCTCTTGAGTGCGTTAAGAGCTCTAGAACTATACATCGTGAGCACCATCTAAGCAGATCAGCAATCGCTCCCCCGATCACCGCTCTCCAAAGACCAATCTTCATCATCCAGATTAAAGGCTAACGTTCTGGGAACTAATAAAGAGTTCTTCTACAGATTCTACGAACCCTTTCACGTATTCTAGATCTTGCTTCCTCGAGACTCAGCGAAAAGTTAGATCCATACACTTCCTCTTCAAGATCGAGTTCCGTAGCAATACACTGTTCGTGAAGTCTCTTCCTAGCTTCATCGATACTCCTAGATCCAGCAACGTACTTAGCAACACTATGCTGTGCAACTATCTTAGGATCGAGGAAGAAGACCGCTAGATTCACAGCATCAACATCGACACACCTACTACCACCACGTATCTCTACCTTACCAACGTATCCAAGACACGCTTTCAACGGTATGGAGCTAGCTTCACTCTTAGCAACGCTAAGCACTTTCTCGTAGGTTCTACAATCATCTTTCGAGAATATGTATCCTCCTAACAGCGCACCTAGCTCAGCTAGCCCAGAAATTCGTTTAAGTACGTAGCTCTTCGGAAGTTCTCCATCGGCGCCTGGACTAGCTATAGCTAGAATGGATCTATCGAGACCTGCTAGAGCTGCAACACCTATCGCATCGGCTAGCGGACTCCATAACGATTCCTCTGTTCCTAGTGCTAACGCATCTCCACCCACATCGATCCCTACGACGAGATCTATCCCTAGATCCTTCACAAGATTTCGAAGACCGTTTACCAAACCTTCGACTCCGCCAACGATTTCGAGTGCATAGAGCT
Organism: Desulfurococcales archaeon; assembly: GCA_027066265.1. Lineage (GTDB taxonomy): Archaea > Thermoproteota > Thermoprotei_A > Sulfolobales > Ignisphaeraceae > JAADCV01. The sequence goes on along the minus strand of JAMOOB010000245.1, from coordinate 6,175 downwards.
TGCGTTCCAAAGCTTTGGCTACGTTAGCTATCTGCGGAACAACTCTTTTCCCACCACGAATCGCGTAGGTATCGCTATCCACGATAGCGTAGCCATCGCGGAGCTCTGCACCAATCAATTCATCTAGTTTCACAGGTCCAGGTACAGGATCCACGGAGAGACGCTCCCATACAATGCTAGCAATAACTGCCTCTCCTCCACAACGCTCGAATGAAAGTGCTAATACGCTTGCCGTAACGACATCGCCACCACCACCGATACCTACAAAGAGCGCTCTTCGAACACCTTCAAAAGATAGACAAATTTGTTTAGGATCAAGCTCAGCGTAGAATGCGTTCATCACGGGTCAGACCGTGGTCTGCTCATCACTTGACGAACTTATCGATTCCGTAGACTGCGACCGTAACGGTTTCTCCAACACTACGCATCTTTTCGATAGCTCGCTCATTCACGTATTCCAGCTCTCCGTACACCATCTTAACTCCGGCCAACGCACCTATAACTACCGCACGCCCCTTAATGCCGTGATCTGCGAAAACGATGAGTAGGTTCCTATCAGCAAACTTCATAGCGAGAGCCCTAATATCGAGTTCGCTAAGCTTTGTCTCGAATCTATCGACGAGATCTCCTTCTGCAATCATTCGAGCTACCAAGTCCTCGCGAAGATACTTATCGACGATGACATCCGAGAATGCTAGTCTCTTTCTAGCCACTGTAGCGAGATTTCTACGAATGTTGTACTCGATGTGCTCTGCATTGATGTTTACCCTGGCCATGGATACTCCGAGCGCTACGGGATTCATTATCAACTCTATGGATAGCGACGCCGAACCATCCTCCTCCCTACAGCTAGCGTAGAGATGCAGCGCTTCGTAGCCAAGCTCGTTAACGGCATCAATCCTCAATCCACCGTCTTTCGATACCGAAGCATTCAACTCTACGGAGATATCCTTGACCTCGCCGCGCATGAAGACCACGAGTTTCGAATCTTTTAGCGATAGAAAGCCTCCGGTCAACGCATCAAGATCCTTCTCTAGAGCTTCAATGAGCTGAGCACAGCTTGCATGCACTCTAGCATCGATCCTCTTTATCAGCATGCGTACCCCCGAAGCGGGTTGATCGAGGTGCTATAAGAGCTTTGCTAAATGCCTACCACCTCAAAAGTTTTTTGAAGCTCTATTACCTCGATGGGTAGCAGCAATGATCCTTGGCTACGTACTTAGCGGATCAACAACGCACCACGTTCGCGCCCAGCTAACTGAGGAAGGAGAGAGCCATATCGTTGAAGGAATGCTGCTCGTAGTCGAGGGGAAGAGATGCGGTAAGTTGTTGTGTCGCGTAGATACGATCACGTACATAGACGAGCTCTACGAAGAACGAACTCCTTTCGCTGAAATCGTTAAGCGCGGCATTGAGATGCGTGGGTTTTCGAGCCTTAGGTATGCCGTTGCTGAGCTAAGCGTGCTTGGAAGGATAGATAGAGGACGATTGGAAGACGCTAGGCTTCCACCGGAACCCGGTGATAAGCTCAAGTTCTTGAGCAACGAATTGGAGTCCCTATTCTCTCAACCCAACATCGTACCGTTCGGAACCATCGTAGGATACGAATCGCTACCGCTACCACTAGATCTCGAAGCATTAACCATGCACCTAGGAATATTCGGCGAGACCGGTAGTGGGAAGAGCTACACCGTCGGGTATCTAATCGAGAAGCTTAGCAACATCGAAGTTGATGGAGTGAGGGTAGCAATGCCGATACTGGTCATCGATGCGAATGGTGATTACGTAGACTTCCACGAAACATTCATCTCTAGAGGTTTTCTAGGAGCGTACCGAAAGGTTCTACGATTCGTCTTCCCCCACGCACGTAGCATAGCAATGACGAAACCATTCACACGCATCATCACCGTCGATCTGGATGTGCTTACTCCACGCGAATTAGCCGAGTTCATAGTTGCTTACCGTGTTGGAGTACCCGAACTCAACGAGCTTCAGGTAAGCCTAATCGAGCGCTTCCTACGCTACGCAATCGAGTACCTCTCGACGAGCTTCACCGAACTACTTACACGCAACGTGAACGAGATCGAGAAGCTATTCCTAGAATTCGCTAAGGAACAGAGCTTCCATCAACAAACGGTTAGAGCAGCTCTAGCTGCATTGACGAAGTTCGTTGACGACCTCGTGCATAGGTACCGCATTGTGTCTAGGGATCCAACTCTCTCAACGAGATTCATAGACGAGATTACTGAGAATCCGAGCCTAGCAATACTAGATTTCTCCGTCGAAGGAGCTCCAGGAGTGCCTACGCTCGTCAAACAGTTCGTTGTTGGTTACGTAGCCAAGCTTCTCTACACCAAGTTCACCGAGTACAAAGTTAATGGACGTGAACGATACCTACTCTTCGTAGTCGAGGAGGCGCAGAACTACGTACCTAATCAGAAGCTCTATCCCGTAGGATGGAGTTTCGCACGAGATAGCCTAGCGTTGCTCGCTACGCAGGGTAGGAAGTTTGGCGTATGCCTAGCACTCGTATCGCAGAGACCTCGATTCGTAGATCCGATAGTGGTCTCGATGCTCAACACATGGATAATACATCGCATACCGCCCGACGATGCCGAGTACATCTCGAAGCTCGCTGGCGGTCTCCCTAGAGCGCTAGAGCATCGATTAACTAAGCTTAGACGCGGTGTTGCACTAGTTGTTGGTCAGATGAATGCTCTTGGAATACCGATTCTCGTAGCCATTCCACGCAGAGAAGTACCTCATCGCGTAGGTGAAACGAATCTTATAAAGAGCTTGGTTAAGGTAGGGACGCAATCTTCTTAGCTAGATCAACTAGCTTCTCAACGCGTTCTACAGCTTTCAAGAACTTCGAACGTTCATCCTCATCCATGGGCAACTCAACGATTGATTGAACCCTTGGTCCGCACACTACAACGGGAACCCCTATCGCAACATCGTTTACACCGTACTCCCCACACAATACTATCGATAGCGATACGTAGATCCCTTCTCCTCTAATCATCGAGGAAACGAGCTTCGTAATACCTGCGGCTGGACCGTAGCTCGATGTATGACCCTTGAGCTTAGCTATCTCATCACCGCACTTCTCAACCAATGCAACAACCTCTTCAAGCAGTTCCTTGTTAACGACTTTCGAAAGCGGTTTTCCATCTATGTACGAGAAGTTCTTGAGAACCACAATACCATCCCCATGCTTACCCGCTAACGTTACGTAGATCCTCGATGGCGGTATTCCCAGCTTTTCAGAGAGTATACATTTCATCCTAGCAGCATCAAGCTGAAGACCAAAACCAACAACACGCATTCTATCAAACCTAGATGCCTTCCACGCTACGTACGTCATCACATCGACGGGGTTCGTAACAACGATTATGCACGAATGCGGAGCGTACTCACCGACTTTCGTTGCTATACCGGCGACTATCTGACTATTCTTCGCTACTAATTCATCGCGCGACATCCCGTAGATGCGTGGAAATCCAGCACAGATAACTACAACGTTCGAATCCTTCAAGTCTTTGCAATCCGTGGAGAAACTGAGCTCGTGACTAAACCCCTCCTCGACAGCCATGTGCTTCAGATCGAGGTACTCTCCACGCAATCTAGATTCATTGATGTCTATCATAACGATGTCGGCTAGATCCAGGCGTATCAACTGCTTAACTACCTCGGAACCGACTCTGCCAATACCAACAACGCCGATGCAAGGCATTAAGATCTCCTAGCTACTACGATGGTATCAGATCCCTAAAACCTTCGCTCTGCAAAGCAGATATTAGCTCTAGCAACATCTCAAAACAGTTCTTGTACCTCTTTGAACGGTCAAGGGATAGAGCCTTTCTGAATACGTTAACGATGAGTTTAGGCATCGAACGAAGCTCTTCGATGTACTTCTCATCGAGTTTCGATATCAATCTATCCAACTCTTCGAGAACTTTAGACTTGTTAACGCGTCCAGCTTTAAGAGATGCACACATCGTTTCAAGGTTTTTGACGAAGGTCGATAGTTCCGGATCTTCCAGAACGAACTCCAGCGATAGGGGATATCCATAGAGTTCGGTTAGGATAACGCTATTCACTGCAAGCCTATGGCTAGGGAACGATCCTTTCAAACTGAATATCGCTGTCAATGCCAAGCTATAGACGTCGTAGCTAGGATCTGCGTATCCCATAATCAATGCTACAGGATCAGCGAATCCAGGAGTGATCTTTCTAAGCTCGTAGCCTCTATCTAGGCGTCGAGCTCCCGAGAAGTCCGTAATTTTGGGGGTATAGCCATAAGGTTCCTCGTTGCTACTGAAAAGTAAGATATTGCGTGGCTTAACGTCGAGATGCACGATGCCGACTAGATGAGCTAACGCAAGCGCGCCGCAGAGTCTTACCATAACGTAAAGCACTTCACGTAAATCGAGCTTCTTTGACTTCACATAACCTTCGAGATCACCCATATCAGCGTACTCCTCAACGACTACTGGCGGAGCTTCAACGTATGTAGCACGATCGAGAAGCTCTCTGAGCACTACCAATGCTCTAGGTATTGAGAGGTACCTTACGTAGTACCGCAGCTTTGTTGCGTAGTTAGGGTCGTAGCCATGTTCAGCGAGAACAATTCGTAACTCTTCTTCGCTTAGAGACCACAGTTTTAGAACATCTATGTAGCTACGGGTTAGTTCGCGAACTTTCTCACTGGAATTAAGTACAACCGGTTTACCGTCGGGAGTCGTGTCGCGGAATACCTTCAATGCGTATCTAGCTCCATCAGCACCTCGAGTAAGCATGACATAGGTGAAAGCACCCTTATCAGATATAATGTCCTCGATAACGAACCCGTACAGTCCTCTTCTTCTCCACATTAGCAAAGGACCTAGTAGTGCTTTCTTGTAGCACTCCAGTGCACGATTCGCGAATCTTTGATCTACCATCGATATGGGTATCTCATTCGCAATAACTCTGATACGCGCATCGCTGTTCGTAAGATTAATCACTTGACCCAGAATTTCGTTGCCAAGACCTTTCACGCCGGTAGCGTTCTCTAGAACCATAGCTACGACAACGTTCTTTACTAGTACCAGTCTTATCGTGGAGGTTCCTGCATCAACCTTTGCATATACGATACTATCCTCCTTAGCACTACTCGAAAAACTAATAAGTTCGTTGAACACTTCCTTTGCGATACCCATCTTCATGAACGATCTTCCACTGCGTCTAAGCAATAGCGATGCCAAGACCACTGGATCCGTAAGCATACGGCTAATCTCATCTATTTCACTACACAGCTGCAACTCCATTTGTCAACCCACAGAGTCAGCATCTGCCACGTAGAATTCATGGTAAGAGTAGGAGATATCCCTAACTACGTTTGCCGAGACTCGCTTCCTAAGGCTTCGACGATTATCACCGAAAGTCCTAGTACTATCTCCATACCGGGTTTGAGCTCTATCGCACCACGACCCCGAATATCCTCGCCATTTATGAACGTACCGTTCGTGCTCCCCAAATCTTCGATGAACCACCTTCCACTGTCGAAGAATATCCTTAAGTGCCTTCTAGATACGTAGGGATCCGGTATAACTATATCGCACGAAACATCTCTACCTACGTAGTATTCACCTGGCTTCAGAACCTTGACTCTTTGAGCTGGTAAGAAGAAACTCTTTATTGTTATTCGCAGCGTTTGTTCGGACATATTATCCACCCGAAGATACAATCCTACCGCTAAGTATCTTAGAGAGTATTGCTAACAACTCTTTAACAAGCTCCGGTGATAAGCCCTCACGTTCGAGTCTTTCCTTAAGATCTATGGTCCTGTGGTAAAGCTCCGAACGATCGAGCAGCATGGTGCTATGCATAAGTTCAGCGATCTTCTTCTTGGCTTCCTCTGGAGGTAAGCCCTTCAGTAGCTCTCTCTTCAGTATCTCAGCTAGTTTAACCGTGCTTACCTCGATCAACACCTTCTCATCTATTGAAATACTACGTACTGATTCACGGGGTAATCATACCAACGTTATCGATTCTATGCTCGTCTCCTTCCCTACACCATCAACAGCATCCACGTACCGAACAACTACGGATCCTATCGCTCGGGTTCCAGGCTTTTGGGGCGGAATTACAATCTCTCCAGTGATCGTAACTATTTCTCCGAAATGAACAT
>JAMOOB010000244.1 GCA_027066265.1 Desulfurococcales archaeon | reverse complement strand
TAACGCTGTTAGTCGTGCAGGTACGTAGTTCACGACAGTATCCATCCTAGCCGAGAACCATCCAACATCGCGGTACTCAGGGGATAGAAAGCCTAGAGCACCATCCAGTGTATTGATCAGTCTCTGAAACAATGCTCCTAGAGGTCCGAAGAGAGCGTAGTAGAACAGTGGAGAGGTGTATCCATCCACCAAGCTCTCGGCTAGAGACTCTATCGCTGCGGATAGAACGTGCTCTTCATCGAGTTCGTACACGTTCCTCCTAACGATCTGCTGCGTCCAGAACCTAGCACCACCCCAATCGTTTCTCGATGCACATGCATACACATTTCGAACTATGTCTAGCAGTAGACGGAGAGAGAACGAGGTCTTCACGATCCAGCTAGCAACCAGTATCCATAGTATCGGTGAGGCGAGCCACGATAGGTAGAGAATCGATGCGTATAGACCTAGGTGCGTACCCACCACGATGAACCACGTAGCTACTCCACGAAGCTTCGAGGAATAGGGTTTGCCGAGCCGCTTAGCCATGTAGAACGCTGTGTGTACGGGATGGATCTTCAGCAGGATACCTCTATGGAATGGATACGCGTAGTCGAGTAGATGAGCAAGGATCAGAACGGCGAGGAGGTGTAGCGGCGATGGATATAGAAAACTTGGTAGGATCCACACCCCGTAAACACCCAGCGAATCCACGTCTCGATCCAGCCATAAACGAGCTCCGATCAACGCAAAGCATTTACCACGCCGTGTAGATACCTTCGCGGAGATGATGAGGAGTTCCCATTTCTGAACGATGAAGAACTGCCTGCGCAGCTGATCCACGAAAACGTTTCCTTCACCACGTTTGTAGATCCGTGAATAGCTAGCGATGCATGTGCTAGGCAACGATCTTGAGATGCACGAGGTACCTAGACGAAGGCTAGCAAAGTTCTTTGCGTAGGTTCTCGATAACGATGTCGAGAACTACGTGGTACTTCCTAGGACCGACGCTCCTAATCACGTGACCACCAACGATTCGATGCATAGCACCGAGCGAACGAAGTTCTTCCCCTACGATTTGGCTAGCTTTCGCGAATGCTTCCTTTCTACGGTTTGCTTCTACGAAGATGTGTGGATGTATGTACCCACCCATCTTAACGGCTTTCAACGCTGCTCGAAGAGCTTCTCTCCATAGCTCTGGCAGAGGCATGAGTACGCGATGGAATTCCCTAGGCATGGAGCTCGTTACCGAGATCGCTTCGCCTAGAACAACGTCGTTAAGGTGCTCCACTCTGTTGAGCTCTACGTTCGTCTTTAGGTACTTCACAGCGTAGGGATTGAGATCTATCGACAGTACGTAGCTCGGCTTAGCATGCTTCGAGATCACGATGCTGTACCCACCGATACCAGCGAACATGTTGAGAATCCTCTCTCCATCCCTAACCATCCTAGCCGTACGTATGTGGTCGTAGCCTAGGACGGGAGATACGTAGACCTTCGTGATGTCTAGCACGAAGCTGCAGCCGTGCTCTCGATAGATGGTTTCGCTCTTCTTCTCTCCAGCTAGGTGGAGGTACTGCCTAACGCGTTCCATCCCCCTAACCGGCGAGATGGCTAGCCAAACACTCTTGACGTAGGGCAACCTCTTCAAAAGCTCTTCGCCTAGCCTACGGAGAGCCTCTACATCGTCGAAATCGAGGGGCTTCCTAATCAAAGCGATGTCTCCAAGGATCTCTATCCGGCTCCAGATCTTCTCAGCGATCTCCGGACCAAGAACTTCCCTAGCCAAAACCTTTAGGAAAGGTTCTCTACCCAACGCGATCCCAGGAAAAAGGGTTT
>JAMOOB010000243.1 GCA_027066265.1 Desulfurococcales archaeon | reverse complement strand
ATCGTTGCTACGGGGAACCTTCTCTGAACAATGAACTCCTCATCCGTACCCATCGGAAGCCCCAATGCGTTGAACCCCTCACTACCTTCGGTAGCCCTAAGCTTATATACTTCAAGGGTAGCGAGGAGACCAAGATTATCGAACGCAATCAAGATAACTACCCAGATCGTGGGGTAGCTAAGGGCGTACCGTGAAGCTCTACGAAGTTCTGATTCTCAGTGCAAGCATAGCGATAGCTATCACAGCCCTCGTTGCAGCCGTTACCGATTCTACGAAGCTATGGATCGCGGTAACCATGCTGGGAAGCGAAGCTGCTTACGTACTGATCTCGATACTGATATACGTCGCTCTCAAGCGAGAGCTTGGAGCTAGATGCATGACTAGCGTGCTGGTGACCGCTGCAGCTGTTCTTCTATTGAAGGAATTGATTGGGCTTCCTCGACCACCTCAAGAGCTGTGGAGAGTCGCCGCGCATGGACCTGGATTTCCTAGCGGTCACGCAGCTACAACAACGGCTTTCTGGAGCACCCTAGCTCTGCAGAGATCCTCGGTACTACCCCTAGCGCTCAGCATCGTGCTGACCGTATCGCTTTCGAGGATAGCTCTAGGAGTTCACTACATTCACGACGTTGTTGGAGGGATCGTTCTAGGTTTCGCGATCTCGATGCTCAACCACGTTGCGTGGAACCGGAGTCGATTCGCTACAGTATTTGCATCAGCTACATCCGTAGCAATGGCTTTCGCAACCATCGCCGTAACGCGGGACTCGTGGTCCATTGACGCTTCGATGATGGTGGCGGGCTTTGCGTTGGCGATGCCTCTCTACATCTACGTAGATAGACGGGTTGGGGAAGTACCTAGCCTAGGCCTCGCGAAGCGTCTCGTCTATGGAATCGCTGTGTCTATGGTGGTAGCGATCCTTGTTCTAGCGATAGAGAAGTACTCGCCGAGCTACGCCGTGATGCCGTTGACGAGCTGCGTAGCGATCGTAGCAATGCTTTCACCTCTAGCTCTACACAGATCTTCTAGAGAAGCGTAGAACGACCTTAGAAACGATGCGCGAAACGATGTTTTTGATAATCGTCGTGTTGGGTGGTGGTTCGGAGATCCTTACCATTCCCTTGGCGAGCGCCGTAGCTACATCGTCTTCGTTAGGACTCGAAGCATCTACGAAGGTCTTGACGAGACCCAGCTCGACGACTCGATGAGCATCGCTTCCACCGGTTCTAACGACTTTGCCCAGCTTCTGAGCTAGCTTCATAGCCTTCTCGTTTCCACGCTTCAGAGTTCTTCCGTTCACGATCTCTATGCCGTGGAGCTTCGAAGCGATCTCCACGACGTTTCGATGCATGGGTAGGAACCCTAGGAATCCGTATGGATGAGCATAGATAGCTAAACCATTCCTTTCCTCGACCCACTCGAGCAACGCATCGATATCGCTGTAGATATCTTTGGGAGGAACCTCCTCGACGAACAACGCGAGTATGTGACCGAAGCGCGTCGTGAGCTCGACTCCCGGAACCACGGCTACGCCCAGCTCCTTACCAGCTACACGAGCTCGTTGAATACACGAAACCGTGTCGTGGTCGGTGATCGCAACGAAGTCGAGACCTATCCTCTTCGCGTAGCTCA
>JAMOOB010000242.1 GCA_027066265.1 Desulfurococcales archaeon | reverse complement strand
TCACGATGCTCTCGGGGGTATCGAGACCATCGCTACACACGGTATGTACGTGTAGATCTCCTACCAGCACAGTACCTACGCACCTCTCCTACGAGCAAGCACAGTCTTTACACGCTTCAACCTCGTCTTCTCCTCCCTTTCACGCTCTTCGAACTTCATGCGTAGGTACCTAATCGTTCGCTGCAACCTTGGTATCAATACGTACTCGAGCATGTTGACCCTACGCTTCGTACGTTCCAACTCGATCCCTAGCAGAAACAGTTCTCTTTCGAGCTCTGCAATCGATACAATGAGCTCGATAATCCTCTTCCTAGATCGGTGAACGGGAACGGTTTCCGATGGTGCTAAGAGCGGTACCTCTTCCGGAACACTCTTCAGCTCTAGGAGAGGTGCTCGAACACCTGCTACGCTTCTACTCGCAGCATACACTTCAACACCACGAGAAACGAGCGAGGATAGAGCATCGAGCTCCACGTGTCCACGAACCATGTAGCTAGCAACGTAGCTCCTATAAGCATCCCTTAGCAAAGCATCGAGCTCATCCCTAAGCCTATACAGCTTCCTAACGACTATGAAGAACTCCTGAACGAGCAACGTTAGCCTATCCCTAAGGATCCTATGGATCCTCCTAGCCGTAGCCAACCTCCTCCTCAACCTAATGAGCTCGAGCTTCGTAGGTCTAGCAACTCTAACGATCTGGTGCTGCGAAGACAAAACCCAGCCCCACGAACCAAGCGAGGGAAGAGGTAAAAGGCTCTACATCCTCGATTCATCGAGGTTCATATAGCTGCGTAGAGCGTTCCGGTAGTGGTGATGAGCATCCGCCTTGCTACCTGAACCATGATGAAGCTGACCTGCACTGAAACCTAGTACAGATCCTTCGACTTCGTCTTCTTCGCTACGACGATCGTTAGAACCATCGCTAGCGTAGCCATGTAGATCGTTGATAGCCTTAGATCTATGCCGTAGGCTACATCGCTAGCGATGTCGAGCATGTTGGCTGCGTGCATCGATGGAAGCATCAACACCATCAACCTAGCCTCTCGCGGTAGATACGTTGGTGGGTAGTATATCGGTGCAAGGAAGACGAGTGCGAACGAAACGACGTTGCTGATTATCACGATGGTGTTGTAGTCCTTCGGTGCTAAGCGCTAACGCTAAGGCGTAGCCTATAGCCGTAGATACGTACCAGCCTAGCACTAGTCCAGCTACGAATAGAGCGACGTTGAGTATCCCAAGGATTCCTACGATCCATAGAGCGATCACCATAGCTAACACGGCTGGGAAGGTCTGTAGAGCGTTGGAGAGTAGCTTGTCCTAGGAAGTACTCCGTAGAGGATATTGGTTTGGATAGAAGTACGGCTATCCTCTTGAGGAAGCTTATCCGCTGCAAGATCTTGGCATGCAGTAACCAACGAGTTGAAGAGCATCGTGAATACTATCGTACCTATAGCTACGTAGGACCTACCATCCTCGCTCGCTATCAAGTAGAACGGTACCAGTATAGAGAAGGGTAGGAACAGCGTTAGGTAGACGTAGAACAGCTTGTTCTTAAGCATCCACTTAGCGTAGAGCATACCGATAGCGTAGACCCGAAGAATCTTCGTAGAGCGAAGCACCTCGCATCAAGTTCTCAACGACTATTCGACCCCTAGCCTTAACGTTTATGAAGAGTACATAAGCTTCGTTTCGGAGAACACTACGGCATGGCATCGCGTAGGTTGGGGGTGCTACGTAGTGGGTCTAGTTTATATCGACGGCATAGTTAAGCACGGAGACAAGAAAGTTCACGTTAGATTCCTAGTTGATTCTGGAGCCACGTACACGGTACTGAAGAAGGAGGTATGGGAGTACCTAGGTTTGAAACCCCTTGGAGAGATGGAGTTCATTCTAGCGGACGGGACCGTAATTCGGAGAAAGATTTCGGAAGCATTGATAGAGCTTCCAGGGTATGGCGAGAGGCATTCCCCCGTTGTCTTAGGCGAGAGCGAGGACGAGAATCTCTTAGGCATAGTAACTCTAGAGATCTTTGGACTGATTCTCGATCCTTTCAAGCGTGAGCTTAGACCTATAAGAGCTTTGATGAAGTGATCACTGCGATGAATAAGCATAGCGAATCATTTTCTATGGATAGCTCGTCGATGGCTGCTCTCTACAAATGTGTATGTCGTGCATCTACGTCTTTATCGAGACGTATCATCTCCGTGTACGATTCTTCGAGGCTAGGTCTCTCAACAACGAACTCCGTCACGTAGTCTCTACGAGCTTCGATGAATCTTATCAACGCTATGAATTCGTTGTCATCGCTAACGAAGACCTCTACCTCGGAACCTCGTTGTGTATATCTACGGCTTGGCAACTCCTTCAGGATCTTGTCGTTAGCGAGCTTCATCCTTGCCCGGTAGCGGTACCCAAGCCTATCGAGGAGATCCCTAGGAGTTCCATCGAAGATGAGCTTACCTCTATGTAGGAGCAGTACACTGTTCGCATACTCCTTGACTTCGTCTAGGTAGTGAGTTACGAGTATAGCTGTAGCACCGTACTCATCGAGGTACTTCATCACTATGCTCCATAGCCTAACCCTCATCTCTGGATCTAGACCGACAGTAGGCTCATCAAGGAATGGTAGCTGTGGAGAACCGATGAATGCTTGCGCAAGGAGGATTCTCTTCTTGTATCCACCCGATGGATACTCTATCCTTTCATCGTCGTGCTAATGAAGCATGAAATCCTCGATAAGCTTACTCACTTCCTTCCTAGCATCGCTACGAGACAAACCCTTGATCAGTGCCAGGTAGTAGAGGTATTCCCTAACCGTGAGATACTCGTGGAGCTGAGCTTCCTGAGGCATAACACCGAACAAACCTCTTAACCTAGCTTCGTCCGGAGTCAATCCGTTGGTAGATACGTAGCCCTTCGTAGGACTGATCTCGCCATCCATGATCCTGATCAACGTGGTTTTACCAGCACCGTTGGGACCTGCAAGAATAACGAGCTTGTCATTCACTAACTCGAAGCTAACGCCTCTCAACGCAACGATGTTGTTCCTATAAACCTTCCAGAGATCCTTGACCACGATATGCATAGTACCATCCTCGACATGCCTACAAACAACCTCTAAGATCCTAGCTATGGCTCTCTACATATTCTCTACTCGATATAATCTCGGTCTCCTTACCTAGTATATGCACCACTCCATGTTCGCTAGCCGTAACTATGTAGGACGAATCGTAGTACGTTACCTTAAGTACGTTACCTATCTCGTAAGGTGTAAGGCTTAGCTCGTAGCACCCCTTAATGTGGTCGAGAGCTTTAGCACCGAGGTACCTAACGATGTTTAGAAGCGCTGAAGCGTCGAACAACACCTTCATCGTTCTTCACGATCACTTCTAACGATTGCAGCAATCTCCTCGGGTGGGATCTTCATCAAGATCTCTTGAGCACGCTTCAATGCTTCTCTAACCTCTTCCTCTTCTCGCTTCCTAACCTCTTCCTCGAGAGCTCTTCGAATGACCTCGCTCACGGGAATTCCATACTTCTTCAACTTCTCATAGAGTTCACGCCTAATCTTGGCTGAAACCGTAATCCAGCTCAAGTAGGATCACTCCATGTACTACCGCGCAACGTAGTATATAAGCTAGGCTACGGTACGTACGCAATGCTATTCTATGCACAGCTCTTTCCATGCATTCGATTGCGATACAGCGAGGTTGAGATACATATTAATCGTTTCAGCGATTTTCGTAGCGGGATGCATGTGTTTGAAACTGCTCGAGAAATCCTTGGCTACGCTATGGAGGAGCTAGAACGTGCTGAGAAGCTACGCGATGTATTGCTCTACAGGAATGCTGCCGACAAAGCGTTTCTAGCACTCATCGTAGCGATAAACGAGTACATACGCATAGTGAAAGGCGTAGTTCCTAGGAGTCATAGTGAGCGTAGACGTATGTTAAGGGAGATCGGTCGTGAAGATCTTAGAGCTCTCTACAGCGATATCATGAAGACTCTTCACGAAGAAGCTTTCTACGAAGGTGTGTATCAGCCCGAGGAAGTTAGGTACGCGATGAAATTGGTGGCGAAAATCATAGACGAGCTTGAGCGCGAGGTCGAGAAGTACGTATCTGAGCAAGGTAAACACTCTTGATTTAGGGAACGAATCCTGTCGTTGTTACGATCGTACTTCCGCTAGCTCTATATACTCTGCAAAGCTTTCTCTATCTCGTGATGAGGAACCGAGCGTCTGAATCGTGATGAGCCTCCGGGTTCTGATCTAGCGATTGTAGAGCTTCAACGCTATCGTACGCGCTTTCGCAAGTGCTTCTCCAAGACTTCGAAAGCTTGCTGAAGCCATTATCGTTCCATCGCTTAGCTCCGCTACGTCCATACCCTCGTTCTCCATTACCTCGCGGTACTCTTCGTCCGTCACGACCGTGACTCTGTAACGCGACGATCCCAAGCTACTCACCCTCATAACCAGGTTCTTGCCTTCGACGAGAAGCGTTTTCCTCTCAACGCGTTCTCCGAGCAACGTTCTTTCGATGGATCGAGTCTCAACGATTCGATAACCGAGTTTCCTAAGGTCTTCCAGCACTCTCTCCACCGTACCCTAGATTCGTAGACCTAGGTTCATAAACTAGTCACCCAGAGAATACTTTCAGCCCGCTCTCCTCGATACTCGTAGCAACGATTCTTCCACCGAGTGCCTCAACCACGTTGCTAAGCTTATCCACATCCCTACGATCCTTCGCCAACACAACGAATGCACCGCCACCACCAGCACCACTCATCTTCGCTCCTAGAGCACCCATCTCGAGAACTGTCCTAACGATCTTCTCGGTTTCGAGGGATACCACGCCCAGCACGTGAAGCAATCGATGGTTCAACACCATGAGTTCTCCGAGCTTCTCAAGATCGTTCCTCTCGATAGCTTTCCTAGCCTCCTCTACGACGAGCCCTACGAGCTCGATGACGGGGTTCAGGATCTGGGGATAGGATTCGCGAAGCTTCCTAACCTCGGCTACGAGCTGAGCTGTCGTGAAGCGCTTGGGTGTGTAGCCAACGATGAGCGGAAGATCTCCGTGATCGAGAGCCACGGCTCGCGGAATCCATGGCTCTATGAATCGAACACCACCGTAGGCAACCGTGAAGGTATCCATAGGGCTCGCCGCACCCTGAACTTCGCGCTCGATCCTCCAACCAAGGTGAGCAGCTTCCTCAACGAGTTCCGAACCTTCGTAACCTCGTAGAGCTAGGCATAGAGCCGCCATGCCGACGGATACGGCTGCCGATGTCCCTAGACCTACACCGATCGGTAGATCGCTACGGATCTCTAGATCGAGACCCTTCACCTCGTCACGGCAAGCGATCTCGAATCCCTTCACTACGTAGCTAAGGATTCTACGAAGCTCGTCGACATCTACCTCGACCTCCGTAGATCCATCGATGCGTACGCTACGTATCTCTACACGAACGTTGCTGAGACGAATGCGTAGACCGGGAGAAGTCGATGCTGATCCCCGTAGAACGATTCTCCTAGGTATGGCTATCGCTATCGCTGGCTTGCCGTAGACAACCGCATGCTCACCGAAGAGCGTTACCTTCGTAGGTACCGAAACCTCGACGATCTTCATGGGTGGACAACCTCGAAAAGAGCTAAGAAATCTGCTGCTACAAAACGTACTTTAGAAAGCCGCGGATCCCGGTGATGTACTGTCGCCCCGCCCTGAGAAGTGATGAAATGAACCTCCGCTGAGGGGCTTAGCTCTCCTTCAACGGCTGTAGGTATGGTAGCGAAGGTCTCTTGCTTACGAGCATGGGTAGCGCTGAAGGTGTTCTCGGGTATCCACGAAGTTCTTCCTCCAACATCTTCAGAAGCTCGTCGAGAGTCATCGACTTCTGCACTCCTTCCCTACGAATCCTAACGTTTATCGTGCCCGTCTTCATCTCTCGCTCTCCTACGACCACTACGTAGGGTATCCACTCGACACCAGCATCCCTAATCTTCCTCCCAAGACTCTCGTCCCTATCATCGACATCGACCCTTATACCGCGCTCAGCAAGCTTCTTCGCTACACTCATCGCATAGTCTAGCTGTTCCCTAGATACCGGTATGATCCTTACCTGTATCGGCGACAACCACGTTGGTAGAGTCGGTGGTTTACCGCTACGCTCTACCCTAGCGATGGTATCGAACACCATGTAGATGTACCTCTCTATCGATCCTATCAAAGCTGTGTGTATGATTACCGGGTACTTCTCCGATCCATCGGCATCGCGATACTTGATGCCGAACCTCTTAGCGTTACCCACATCGATCTGCCACGTCGCGATCTCTCTCGGTCTACCCATCTCATCGATTATGATGTACTCTACGTTTATGACCCAGTAGTAGATCCCGGCCGGGTAGAGGCATATCAGCACGGGTTTGCCTTCCCTACGCACGAGCTCCTTGATGTAGTCGAGGTGTTGCTCGAAGAAATCCTGGGTAACGTTGTAGATCGCTAGATAGTCTCTACCGAGCTTACGAGCTTCTTCGAAGATCTTCTCCCTCACGAGCAACACTATCTGCTTAGCTTGCTCTAGATCCTTGGCCAGTATGTGTAGGTCCGGCATGTGGAACTTCCTCAGTCTAAAGCCTAGAACAAGCTCACCGCGCTGTTCGTAGCGATAGCTATCCGCTACCTCGAACATTCCCAGCGGTAGATCTCGATAGCTCAGCACCCAGTCCCTAAGTATCGAGAACTGTTGATGGCATGCAGCGAATCGTAGCACGAATCTATCTCCATCCATCCTAACCTCGTACATACGTTCGCCGAAGAGCTCTGCATGCTGTCTTACTGGCTCGACCGAGAGGCTGAACATGTTGGTTCCACGAACGCGGAACACGGGTATGCCTAGCGATGCTGCTACGAGCCATGCGTACTCCGACACAGCCTCCATGATCACGGTTGCGTGGGGTTGGAACCTCATGTGTCCATGGTCTGAGAACGGTTCCCACTCGAAACCGAACTTCTTGAGGTAGTAGTGGACCCTACCAATGCCACCCTCAAGCTCTTTCTTGAACACTTCCTTCTCGACAAGTATCCTAAACTCTTCCTCTCCCTCGCGGAACTGGTACTCTTCGGGTTTGTAGATCTTTCCATCGGGAGTCATTATGAGGTAACGCTTCTCTACCACACGTCTACGCTCGGCACTGGGCTTGATTGTGCGAGAGAGCTCGCTTAGCGGATGTCCGTAGCACTTCAACGAGAACTCCTTGTACCATCCGAAGGGTGCTCTATGGACTTTCACTCCTCGACTACGTAGCTTCTCTTCGAAGAGTTTCAGTATCTCGAGTGCTCGATTCGCGGGTGCGAGGTTTGGTGATAGGTGTGCGTATGGATAGACAAGGATTCTGGAAGCACGTACGCGGTTGAATACGTCTAGAACGGCTTCGCAAGCACGTTCAACGACGCTCTCGGGATCCTTGCAATCATCGTCCTCGACCGTGGTCATGACTACGAGAACGTTGCTGAACCTCCCTTCCCTACGACCATCTAGCTCCTCTGCTTGGTCGATAGCTTTCTCGCGAGCACGATACTCGAAGTACTCGGCGTGGATGAGTAAGAGACGCATACGATCACTCGTACTACGAAGCGATGCTCAGAGCTTTAAGCTAGATGCAGAGGGTACCCGAAAGTTTCGGCTATGTGCAGGAGGGTATAAGAACCCACCAAGGTAGGATAGTTACGGCGGGGTGACGTAGAGATGACCTCGAGCTCCAAGCCCAAGACTCTGGAAGAGCTAGGAATCCCTAGCACCATACTTAGGAAGCTGAAGGACGCTGGCATAACTACGGTAACGGCGTTGGCAGCCGCCAACGTACAGGAGCTTAGCCAAGCAACAGGTATCCCGGTACCAACGCTACAGAGGCTCGTGTTGCAGGCTAGGGATGCGCTCGGGCTAGGGTTCAAGACAGCTCTACAGCTCAAGAAGGAGAGGATGAATTTGCCCAAGATCACGACGGGTAGCAGAAACCTAGACAACCTGCTTGGAGGAGGTATCGAGGTCAAGACCATTACCGAGTTCTTCGGTGAGTACGGTACT
>JAMOOB010000241.1 GCA_027066265.1 Desulfurococcales archaeon | reverse complement strand
TATGCATTCTCGATACGAATGTAGGTAGCGTTACCAAGATCATCAATGCCGCGACGAGGATCGGTGCGCAGATCCTTACGCATTGCAATGCAGCGATCCCCCAAAACTACTCGGGTCTTACCTCCATACGTTTGAACGCTACGTACGTTGCTACGAGGATGGTTACGTACATCGCTAACGCGATGATTAGCGAAGAGCTAGGAACGCTGATCCCTTGACTGAAGCACTGTGCATAGCCTCCAACGGGGTCCAGAGCTATCTGTAGCCACGCTAATCGCTTCAACGCTTCCCTAGGCACTACGCTCGAAACGATGCTCGTAGCCATGTACGTAACGAACGCGAGGCTTGCACCTATAGCTGCGGAGAATTTTTCGATCGATAGCATCGTGCAGAACATCGTGATGGAGATCGCTTCGAAACAGCGCAGCAAGGTGATGCACGCAACCATGCTGTTTCTCAGCGCTGGGTTCAGGCTCGTCAACGCTATCGCTATCAGTGTTAGGGGTAGGAACGCTATCGATACCGTTGCCAGTCTAAGGAAGTAGAGAGCTCCGTAGCTACGTGCTAGCTGTAGCTCTACTAGGAAGCTGGAGACGTTCCTAACGATCACGCTCGCAACCACGGCTATCGCTAGAGGTATCGCGAGCCCCGAGTACGTGAATGCGTAGCAGAGGTGCGCAGAGATCGTTGAGCTACGCAGAGTACCGAGGATGGATAACGCTATCAAGAGAGTCCCCAGCACGGTTACGAGTATCGTTGGTGGAACCACGACGTTCTCTCTAACCATCCAGACGATTAGGTGGTTAAGCCTAGGAGTACGCATCTCAATCCGCACCTCCTAAACCCATTGATCGAGCCTCGATCTAGAGCATCCCTAAGAACGGATTCCCTACACCTAACGATGGCTAGGCGACCCGATTGGTATAGCACTTCTGCATCCAACTGCTTCAGAACCTCATCGCTATCCAGATACACCTCGTAGAGGTTGTCGAACTTCAGCTCGTTGATCTTCCCACACCACGCAAGCTTACCCTGGTTCAACGCTATCACGGACGAGGATAGCAGCTCGGCTTCGTCGACGGAGTGCGTCGATACGATGAAGTTCCTTCGCTTGGTTAGGAAGTTGACGACCCTCCTAACGTTGACCATGTCTAGGTTCGCTAGAGGTTCGTCCAGCAACACGATTCCATCCCAGCACGCAGTTGTTAGGAAAACCATTAGAAGCTGGATCTGACCCGCAGAGAGATCGCACGTACGTGAATCGAGGAAAGGTTCTATACCGAGCTCATAGACGTAGTTCCACACCTCCTCTCCACATCCACGGCATTCAGCTACGAGCTTAACGAGATCGCGTACCCTAGACGTGAAGAGGAGCTTAGGTTTAGCGAACCCAAAGCTTACCTCCTTCAACACGCGTTCTCTCTCGATATAGGGTTCGAAACCATTGATCGTCAACACGCCTCGCGTAGGTCTTCGAAGACCGGCAACGATGCTTAGCAACGTAGTCTTTCCACATCCGTTGGGACCCACGATCACGATCCTATCGTCGTCTACGTAGAACGAAACGTTGTCGAGAGCGACCACATCGTTCTCGTAAACCTTGGTAAGGC
The DNA here is from genome assembly GCA_027066265.1 of Desulfurococcales archaeon. Classification (GTDB taxonomy): domain Archaea; phylum Thermoproteota; class Thermoprotei_A; order Sulfolobales; family Ignisphaeraceae; genus JAADCV01. Next base: position 212 of record JAMOOB010000241.1, on the reverse strand, counting down.
TACGAGCTTCCAGAATCATCTCCTCCACCCACGGTAAATCACGTACAGACCTATGCACGCCAAAACTATGTGGAGTGGATACAACGAGAGTAGGTTGTATACGTACAGATCGAACCAGTCCTGCAACGGAGCAACGTTCGTAACGTTTAGATAGATAGATGTTCCAGCGAATATGAGTAGCTTGTCTACGTGGTTCGAAGGCTTTGGACACA
>JAMOOB010000240.1 GCA_027066265.1 Desulfurococcales archaeon | reverse complement strand
ACGCTGCTAATCCTCTACGTAGGTCAGATGCTTGGTCTCTACGTAGAGCCTCTATCCTACAACGCATGGTTTGCAGGGCTAGGAATGGCACTCCTGCTAGTACACGTAATGATCGAGCGTAGGTACGGAATGAAGCCCTATCCCTTCCTCGTAGCGGGTACGCTAATGATTCTCCAAAGCCCCTTGGTAGCGATGATAGCTTACCGTAGTCTCGAAGCTTCGTACCTCTGCGCAATAGGTTTCGTGCTACTCGATTACTTGGTAGCTTCGACGATACTGCTTAGGAAAGGAAAGGAGTTGCTAGGTACCTAACCATGCAGCACATCATCGAAGCGCTCCGAAGCCTTAGAAAGACCTTCGGATCCATGGTTACGGGAACACGGCTAGCCCTCCTACTCTACCTCTACTTCTTCGGACCACAACCCGTTTCCGCCGTAGTCAAGAGTCTCGGGTATACGTGGAGCGAAATCGATAGACTAATCAAGAAGCTCGAGGAGGAGAAACTCATCGTTGCACGGAAGCTACCTACGAAGAGCGGCGTACGCACCATAATCGCGTTGACTGATAGAGGGATAGAGCTCGTCGAGAACATAATCGAGAACCTACGCAAAGTAGTTAACGCTACCGAAGCACAGCGAACGCAACGTAATGCTCAAGCCATCGAGTAGGATCCACTCGTTCGCGATCGGATCCAAGTACGCGCTTTCATGAGCACGTGTACGAGCAGATCTTCGCGGTACAGGAAAGGTTATAGCTGTGCCTAGGGGTAGGCTGTACGGTGCGGTTATGGGTACCGTGGTGAAGGTTCTCCGAAAGCGTCAAATTACGTTACCTAAGGAGATCTGCGATGCATTAGGTATCGAGGAAGGAGATCTATTGCTGCTCGAGATCGAGGACGGTAAAATCGTTGCGAGAAAGCTTGACCCTGTAGATGTCCTGGAAGGGTTTCTAGCTCCTCGAGAACCAGTTGAAGGACTTGTCGAGGAGATCGATCGTGAACGGAGAGAGTCGGAACGTTAGCGTGTTTCTAGATACCAACGTCTTGGCTACCTACATCTTCAAGGAGCGGGGCAGGTTCGAGATTGCACGCAGATCTGTGAAACGTTCCACGATTCGAGGGATCTCCGTCATCACGATACACGAGCTCTACCTCATTGCTAAGAAGCTAAACGTCGCCGATAGGTTCTTCGAAGCCAAGGAGCTTATCGAGAAAGCGTTCAGAGTTCATCCGCTTTCCCAAGAAGTGTGCATCAAGGCAGCCGAGCTTCGATACTCCTACAAGCTTCCAGAGGTAGATGCTTTGATATTGGCTACGGCGATCGTGAACAAGTACAGTGAGTTCCATACCTTCGACAACGATTTTCAGCACCTCGAAGGATCGGTGCTCGAGGGTACGAAGATCGTGTACTTAGGGAAGCAACGATCCTCTACATAGCTTCAGCGCATCGATAGCTCTACGGTTAGCGCGATGATCGTGGATACGGCGAAGGATGCGTAGAGCGCTATCACTAACCTCTTCTCGTCCAAGCATTCGTGGGAAACGACTAGCCTTACGAAGGTTATGGGTGCTTCGGGATCGGGAGACGAGCATATCGATCCGTTGTCTACGATAGTTGGTCTTCGAACGTTCTGCTTCTGTTTGAATCCTTTTGCAGAGACTAGGTAGAGGAAGCCGTTGATCATCATCGGGGCTAGGGCTAGCACTGCAAAGGATTCTAGCCGGCATTCGATGGCTACGATGCTCGCTATCGCTCCTATCGTAAAGGAGCCAGCGTTGCCGTTGAAGAGCTTGGCTGGGTAGAGATTGAACGGTAAGTACGTTGC
>JAMOOB010000239.1 GCA_027066265.1 Desulfurococcales archaeon | reverse complement strand
ACGATCTGAGAACGGAACCCATGTTCTCGGCATCGATCGCCGTCCTCCCGATACTGCTAGCAACGGAACCCGTATCGGTAGTGCTAGCACCAACGTTCGGAGTCGCCGTAGGGCTTACCCAGCTCGATCCAACGCTTCAAGAACTTGAAGCTGTTGTGAGGATCAAAGCTGAGTACGCGAACGCTGTATTCCGCGCAAGGTACTTCTACTCGCCGTCAAAGCTGATGTTCGAAGGGAATGAGTACTACGTCGGTTCGATGTATCTAGACGTAGAGATCGATTAGCGTAACTCTCAACGTAGCTTTTTACGCTGGTTACTCACCGTGATCGATTCCGCCTTACCCTCGACGATGATTGTCGATCTCTACCTGGGTAGGGGTACGCGTATCGCGATGGTTTCTACGAGGTGTAGAGGTATGCCGACGACGGGTTTCTTCATCGATTCTAGGTAGCTTAGCGCGAGGTTCAGTGCATCGAAACACTTTCCTCTGCTCATCAGCTTCAGAACTTCTTCGACGAGGGTAGGCAAAGAGCTCGTTTCCTCTACGTAGCTCAGTATCGCTAGGGTGTGGACGATGGCTAGTCTATACATCGAGTAGTAGTCGCGTGGTGGGTAACCGAATCCTGCTAGGGAAGAATCTTCGTAGCTCATGACGCTCGCAACCCAGTCCATCAACCACTCTATCGAGGTTCTTCCTGATGGGTCGAGTGCTTGGAATGGGTGTTGGAGACCGAGTGCGTGACCAACTTCGTGCGCGATACCCTTTACGAGACTCGATCTAGCGATCCTGTAGCGGTACCCTGGGTAGGTTATGACTGCGTAGGTAGGTGTGCTGAACCCTGTAAAGTTGAAGAATCCGTGGATCGTTAGGTAGCTAGGCAATGTTGTTACGAGTACGAAGACTGCGTACCTCCAACGCTCGATGAATCCCCTAGGCGGTTCGAGGTCCAGTACTTGCGATACGTATCTATCGAATACCTTCGCTACGGCTGGATACGGAAACGCGATCCATCCACCAACAACGTTCTTTCGTGCGAGCTCTGCTAAGCGAGGTAGTTCGCTAGCGTTGAGAATCCTAATCTCGATCACGTAGTTGATCCACGGTGCGTAGGAATGGAGTAGGTCGATGAGGTACGAAACGTTTAGACGATGGATGAGTTCCTCGACCTTGCTACGGTTGCCGAAGTCTACGAAGTAGAGCTGTAGCTCGATGGAGCGAGCGAACCAGATATCCATACCAATGAATGCGTTCACTACGTGGAACCTTAGATGGTTCCTAACGATCCTAGCCACGTAACTCTCAACATCCTTCAGATCCCATATCGGTGGATCCGTAACGAAGTTTGTGGGCGTACCCAAGCCAGCGAAAGGTTGGTAGGGTTCGGGTCTAGGTCTCGGAATCGTAGTTAAGTCGTAGAACGTCATGGGTTTGCAGCCACCCCATCCACGAACTCCTTCGAGAACGATCTCTCCAAAACCTTCGGGATGCCTAACCCTCGCTACGTACTGTCTCGAAACACCGTCGAGATCTCCTAGGAACACGATGTGGTCCTCGGGATCCAGACCGTGCTCACGATCGTACCTCTCCACAAGCTGGTAGAGATAGTTGTAGAACTCGATGAGTGGTACCCACCTAACGACGAGCGTAACGTTGCGCTCCTCCTCGTATTCTAGAACCCACCACGGTTTACCTAGATCCATGTAGTGCTCAGCTAGCCAAACCCTTAGCTTCTCTACGTAGTTCCTAGGCATCTCAACGATCGTTACGTTGAACCGAAACACGATGGTGTAGGAACCGTAGCTAGCCTCGATCTCATCCACATC
>JAMOOB010000238.1 GCA_027066265.1 Desulfurococcales archaeon | reverse complement strand
ATAATCTTTGAGGCTAGCCTAGCCAAGGTTACGGGGGATAGGCTGGGTGTGATAATCCCGACGTGGATATCGAGGAAGTTGGAAGAGAAGGGTTTGAAGGGAAAGAAAGTGATCGTCCATATCTACGTACCTAGGGAGGGGTAGTCTCTTGGTGATCGATGTACGCGAGCTTACCTACGTAAATACTTCGGTTATCGTGGCTAGTATCTACCCTAGCGATCCTAACCATGGATACGCTGTTAGGTTTCTCGAGGAGGTGTGTCTCGGTCGTAAGCTCTGTAGGGTTAGTAATCTGCTTCTAGAGGAGGTTAGGTCCACGCCCAGCGAGGAAACGGCTTTCGATGCTTTGAATAGGTTTGGTATACCCATCATCGAGGTGGATATCGAGGAGTATCTGAGGAGAGCTAGAAGCGTAGTAGAATCCCTTGGCTTCTCGTATTCGAGGCTTATCGATGTTGCACACGTGCTGATAGCTAGAGACGTTGGGTGTAGCATCGTAGCTAGCTTCGATCGGAAGATGCTTAGGTTCGCTAGGAGGATAGGTCTAAAAGCTTACAACCCTAGGTATGGATGGGTATAGCAATGTTTAGGAATAGCGAAGAGTTCATCAAGTTTAGGAGGAAGCTAAGCATCCTGCTATCCCTTGCACAAGAGCTACCTCCAGAGCATCGAGGCAACGCCATGGAACTCATCGAGAAGTGGAAGAGGGGAGAGATAAGCTTTGAAGAAGCTATAGACACGCTCCTCCTACTCGAAGAGAGGCACACAGCGTAGCCCCCTCCTAACGTTGACCATGGCTGAGGATAAGAGGTTGGAGAAGCTGTTGGAGTACGCGCATCATCTTGAGAACCAGGTTAGGATCTACATCGATGTGTTGAAGTTCTTGCTTTCGCTAGTCATCGCATCTCCTATCGCTGCCATAGCTCTGAGAAATCTCTACGCCTCTATAGGCTTCCTAATAGCTCTAGCCATAGCCATGGTGGCGGTCGTGATGGTGAGTAGAGCTATTAGTAGTGTTAGGAAGGAGGAAGAGGTATGAGGAGAGATCTTGGCTGATCCAAAGAAGCTTCCGGGTCTCGAACTCGTTGCTAAGGTAGTTATGCTCGTAGGCATCGGTAGCATGATAACCATAGCTCTCTACATAGTATCCCTACTGGTAGAGTAGATCCTCTACGCAACCCTTCCCCGAGACCTATCTCAGGGTCTGTACATGACTATTGCTAGCTTCTTGCTTCCATCTACTTCGATCTCCTTGAGCTTCACAACGAGGAGTTCTCCTCCCTGTAGCTCTAGTGCTCGAGCTATGGATACGGGTATCGTGATCAAGTAGTAGGTCCTTCCCTTCACCTTCTTCGTCATTACCTTGACTGCCTCGGTTATCCCCATGTTTACACCAGTTGTTGGAAGCTGTAGCAAAGCTTATTAAGTGCTTCTCCACGGCTCATGTTGGTGGAAACTGTGGTAAAGAAGGGTAGGTTTACGGAAATTAGGGTCAAGACCGATACCCTGAACCAGGTACTGATGCTGATGCTCTTGAGGAGGTGTCGAAGTCTCGAGGATGCTAAGAAGAGGATCCTTGCATGGCTGAGCGAGCTCGAAGAGATGTATAGATCTCTCCTAGTTGAGGAAGACCCTATCTTCAACAATATTATCAACTCTATCGATGATCAGTGCAAACTGCGTTATATAGCTAGTGGCGATCCCCCATGAACACAGTTACGGGCCCCAAATGCGGCTATTCGTGGAGACCTAGGGCTTAGAAGAGAGCTAGAGACAGGTTTACTTGTCCTAACTGTGGCTATACCTTCTATATTCGATATTCGATCTCA
>JAMOOB010000237.1 GCA_027066265.1 Desulfurococcales archaeon | reverse complement strand
CGGTTACCAACGCACCGGTAACGCTAACGATGGTTCTAAGACCCCATATACTGACCCTGGTATTCAAGTACATCACGCTGATCGTGGCTGTAGCGATCGTTGGAGCAATTGCTGGTATACTTGTGTATCTAAGGAAGAAGATAATAGAGAAGGTGTACGTATCGACGGAAGAACTGCTCTAGCCCTATAAACGAAAGAAAAGATTTGATTGTAGCATCCACAACGTTTTTAGATGATCGAGTTCGTTCCGTACGCATTGACATAGTCGATGAGTAGTTCTGGAAACCGTTGATCGCAACGTGGCTATCAAGGTGCTTGTCGGTCAGTGCTACAGTTATAGATATTCGATTAGATGCAGTCCTAGAGCAAGCTTGAGATAAAGTAGACTTTTAGTGTAGGTCTAGCCATGAGAGGTATGAGGTGCGAGCTACATGGATGTGGCGAGGTCTAGAGCTAAGCTCGGTACGATGCTCGTGCTGGCTACGGTGCTCGGGCTAGCTATCGTGAATGCAGCGGTGTTCGCTGTGAGGTACATGTACGGTACCGTGAACTACAGTGGTGCTGCAACCCCCGCCGACGGCGCTGCGTGTACGGGGTTCTTCACCGGAACGCTAACTCTTCCAGACGGTTCTCAGCTTTCCGCTGGTACCAACTCTAACGCTGTTGAGTACAACACTACCTCGATAGAAGTGCAGCTTAGCACGAAGGCATGTACGTGGAGGCTAAACAATGTAGAATACGATCTGTATCAAGAAGCCTACGTAACTATACACCCCAAATCGGGTACTTGGTACTATGAAGATATCCTAGGCTTCGGCTACGTAAGCTCTCTATCCAATCCACCGACAGCGTACGTAACGATAAAGGTGGAGGAGACAACCATTAGCCAAGCAACCGATGCAAAGCTGATCGTATACAAGGTAAGCGGAGGTTCGGCTACCCCCGTCGGTGCTCTAGATCTCAAGCAGGCTGGTGAAACGTTGAGCGTTACGATGAACGCCAACGAAGCGCTAAGGCTAGACCTAAACATTACGTACTCCGGTTCTGCGAACACTAATAATGGTAATACTGGTACCGAAACATTCAAGCTAGCGTTCTACGTAAGCCAGTCGAGCGAAACTCCACCATAGCCTTGGGTACAGCTTGGCTATGAAGAGCTTTGTTCCAAAAACGTTTTTTCTACTACTAATATTCGTACTCTTACTGCTGTCAAAACCCCTACACCTGCCCCTCATCATGGTTCTCCAAAGCGCTGGTCATCATCGTGGATGGCTAGCAATAGCTCTAGACAGCTCTCTTGTACCCATTCGTAGAGATAGCTACGTCCTGCACTGCTTTGATTCGTTGAATAGTGTATGCATATTCGATAGAGTTGTAGCGATGTCTAACAACGTTGTGCTTCTCTACGGAGGGGAGAGAGTCGATGTTCGTAATACGTACGTGGTCGTGATGAAGGTAGCTCCATACGTATGGATACCCTTGACCAGCATCTATCTAGCGTTGGTACTTCGAAACCTAGTCAAGAAGCTTGGGTTCGGTAGAACGGTTGCATTGATATGCATACTACTCAACGTAATGGTGTTGGGAATGGTGTACCGCGATCCAACGACCTCCATACGTAGCTACGTCGATGTATCTGGCTACTACTATGCACTCCTTCCAAACGGATCCATACTTCTTCGATTCGAACTCAAAAACCTTAGGTTAGTGACCATCGAGAGCTGTACATTGAAAGCGTTCCACATAAGTACGAGTACGAGATGTCGTATTCTCAACGAAAGCTCTGTAATCGTCTACGTACCTCGGAAGTTCTACGAAGAGGTTCTGAGGTAC
>JAMOOB010000236.1 GCA_027066265.1 Desulfurococcales archaeon | reverse complement strand
TTATACATCGCAGCGACCGGTACATACAGATACGTTTCGTTCAAACATGTTCGTATGGGTTGAAGCTCTACAGCTCTATCTCTACCCCTACTCCTCGCTCGATCGCTCTCCTGTAGGCTAGGGAAGCCGCAACAGCATCCTGAACGGCTAGCCCAACGCTCTTGAACAACGTGATCCCTCGACCTATTCTCCCCCTCTTCCTACCCCTCACGATCTCGCCTATCTCAACGATTCGATCCTCGGTGATCAAACCCATCTCGAGGGGTACGCGTATATCCGCAACTTCTTCCAGCACGGCTTGCCGTGAATCGACTGCAACGATCTCGCTATCGGCAACGGTCTCTGGATCCACGGTACTGAACCGAGGTCCTCGAACACCTATGCTAACTACGTGTGTTGGAGGCGTTAGGAACCTTCTACGGATGACGGGCTCCGTAGCCGTAGTGCTCTCGATCACCACCGTCGAGCTCCTCAAAGCTTCCTCGAGACTCCTACACACGACAACGTTCTCGAAGCCCTGGACCCGAGCAAACGATGCGAAGCTCTCTGCACGTCTAGGATCCGCATCGAAGAGCTTGAGCTGCTCGATGATGAACACCGTTGCTACGAACCTTAGTATGAACCTAGCCTGGTACCCCGTACCCACGATCGTTAGCGTACCCCGGTTCTCGGGAGCCATCAGCTTTACCGAGAGCGCGCATGCAGCTGCGGTTCGAAGCCCTGTAAGCACGTTTCCATCGAGAAGTGCGAGCGGTCTACCCGTCTCCGGGTCTAGAAGCAGAGCAACAGCGTTGATCGTAGGTAGCCCACGCTCGACGTTGGTCGGCACGATGTTCACGACCTTTACGCCAACGCCGTAGCTCGGTACGTAGCTCTGCATAACGCCCCACCAATTCCCTTCGATCCACATCACGGTCCTCGGAGGCGTGATGGTCTTGCCTTCGCTGTAGAGCGCGAAAGCCTCGGCGATCGCGTTTATCAGCGTGGGTGGATCGAGAAGCTTCTGAAGATCTTCTCCTCGAAGGATACGCATCGCGAACCCCGTTGCTCTACGTAGATGCTGAACGTAGATACGCGTTCTTACTCCATCGATCTCCCGAAGCCGTACCCCGGAAAAGCATCGACGAGACTAGGGGATTCATCCTCGGTACAGCTGGATGCGTTTCCTATGGCTTCGACGAGATTCGATAACACGATCCTACTCTCCATGTCTGCATAAACGGTAATTTGCTCTCTAAATCGTATCTATGCTGCGAGGTTGCTCCGGGATGCGTAGCTACGACGTTGTGATAGTTGGTGGTGGTCCCGCTGGCTATACGACGGCGATCACGTTGAAGAAGCTGAATCCCGAGAAATCGGTTGCGTTGATTAGGCGCGAAGAACGTGTTCTGATACCGTGTGCCATACCCTACCTCTTCCACTCCATAGATAGCATCGACAAGAACCTGATCCCCGACGAGCCTCTGCATAAGCTGGGCGTCGATCTATTCGTGGACGAGGTAGTGTCCGTGGATCTAGACAAGAGGATCGTCAAGACGAGGAAGAGCGGTGAGATCGGGTTCGGTAAGCTCGTGCTGGCGACGGGTGCCGTCCCCGTTAGGCTAGGTGTGGAGGGCGAGGATCTCGAGAACGTGTTCTACGTAATCAAGGACTACGGCTACATGAAGAAGATGGTGGAGAGCGTTAGGAGTGCGAGCAACGTGGTTATCGTTGGTGGTGGGTTCGTCGGTGTCGAGATCGCGGACGAGCTTGCTAGGGCTGGGAAGAAGGTTACCATAGTCGAGATCCTACCCCACTGTCTGCTGAAGAACTTCGACGAAGAGTTCGCTAAGCTAGCAGAGGAT
>JAMOOB010000235.1 GCA_027066265.1 Desulfurococcales archaeon | reverse complement strand
AATATCGGCCATCACATCGCATGGTGTCGTGGGCGGCAAGATCCTCGTTGCCAAGTATAGATATGCATAGAATAGACTCTTAATCCACATGCCAAGGGAACGAAGCCCTGGATTCATAGACGAAGAAAGCTTAAGAAATACCGATAAAGCTGGAAAAACCCTACATGCCGCAGACAAGAAGGTTCCAAGGTATGTACTGAGCAAAGCTAGAAAGGAATGGATTTATATGCCGTGGGGTTATTTCCAGTGTGTTTGGTGGAAGAGTTTGATTAGCTCTATGTAGTTTCTGCATTTTTCGTTGCTGCATGCTACTTCGTAGATTGGTGTGTCGATGTAGTTGATGAGGGAGACGATTTTTCTCCAATTGATTGTTCCTAGGAGGGGTGGTAGGTGTTGGTCTCGCGTACCGTCGTTGTCGTGGAGATGTAGTGCTCGTATCCATGGCTTGGCTATCTCTACGAACTCCTCTATGCTTATGCCGGCGGCGTGTGCGTGTCCAACGTCTAGGCAGATACCTAACCCTTCCCTACCCTCGACGATCTCTAGGAGATCGGCTGCCGTAGATCCGTAGTATCCTTTCTCGACGCGGTTCTCTACAAGGATCTCGATCCCTAGATCGCGAGCTGTACGCGATAGTTCGTCGAAGAACTTAGCGTTTATCCGTGCAACCATTGCTAGGTGTTTCCACGTACTGATCCCAGCATCTAGCGAGAGCCACAGCGTGTGGACAACGAGTTTCTGGGTACCTAGACGTCTAAGCTCTTCGATCCATCGACGAAGCTCGTCAACGATCCTAGGAACCTCCTCAACTCTTCGGATCTCCGTCAAATCCCTTCGAACGGGTAGATGAGCTGCAGGAATCTCGATACCGAGATCCGAAACAAGGTTGCGAACCTTATCCACGTAGCTACGAACATCCACGTACCTAACCCTATCGAGTTGAGCGTGGCTAACCTCGATCCTATCAACACCGAGGCTATGCAGCCACCTAATCGCATCAACTAGATCCAGATCCATTCTCATAGCCGTGGAGACTATCATCGTCGATACCACCTAGAGAACAACCCTATGGAGAGCGAGGATAAGAACTACACGCATCGCAAACCGGTAGCTAGGGTAGGTCTCGAAGCTCGATCCATGAAAAAGTTTCGTGGCTCAAGAAGGCTACGGACTCGTTGCATAGGTGTGGAAAGACTCTAACCTGAAGCTGATGACATGGTCGGCTAGGTATAGCGGTCTACATCCGAAGCTTCTTCGATGCAGATCCACACCCTACGAAGGTCAGGTCGTTGCTCGTGAAGAGCTCTACGATAAGCAGCACGCTTTTTACCAAGAACGTCGACTCGTTGAAATAGTCCTTCGGTCTGAAGATCTCCATAACGAGGTCTACGAATTCTACGAGGAATAGTACTTCGCTGCATCCATGGGTGCGTAGTTCTTGAGTGTAGAGAACGCCGGTATCGAGAACGCGAAGAGCGCTGCGAGTGCAGTGATTATGCCTACAAACGTTGTTCCTAGATCAGTGAACACTCTCGACGATACGCCGCGATCTCGATTTGCTGAGCCCTTGCACAGATAGCTAGCGCTAGGGCTTTAGAGACACGTTTCGCACTCCTTCTAGAGATCGTTTATGTCTATGTAAAAGGTCTTCCATTGATGCGATGCCGAGGAATGCATGGAAATGATCAGCGAGGTGATAGAGCTATGGGTACGGGAATCCCCTGAACTTCGATAACTACGAACTTAGCTCCGTACACGTACTCCAAGAGATCCTCTCTAAGCACTTCCCTAGGTTCGCCGACCGCAACGATTCTTCCTCGATGCATCAATGCTACGCGATGGCTGTAGAGAG
>JAMOOB010000234.1 GCA_027066265.1 Desulfurococcales archaeon | reverse complement strand
TAGCTACACACATACTACCAACCATACCCTTACCACGCAGCACTTCGCTAACCCTACTCATCGATGGGGAGGTGGCTATCCATGGAGACGTAGACGAGCTTTCGAAGAGGTTTCCACGAACTGTATTGATAGAGCCGGGAGATAGGGTTCGTCTACGGATAGACGAGCTGTATGCAGAGCTATACGAAGAATCGAGGGAGGGGGTAGAAGATCGTAGCTAGTCGAAACCCATCGAATGGAGAGCGGTCACAGTCCTCGAAACTCGTTTTCTAGCCACCTACGGTACTCGTCGACGATTCTACGCTCTTCCTCTCTCCAAGCTGGGTAGCCTTCGGGTTTCTCTGGGTATGCAAGGTAGTGCTCCCTAAGCTTATCCATGTACTTCTTGACCTTGGCTAGGATCGTTAATGCACGTGGGCTCCTCACCATGGTTGTTAGCACGGTCTTTATCTTCGCTATGGTGCTCGCCTCTATCGTTCCCTCCACCCCTAGGCGGTAGATGCTCGCTGTGTTAGCTATACCCGTACTGAACAGCGTTTCTAGGTCTTCCACACCCAGCTTCTGTAGGAACATGCGTAGTATGTCTAGAGATGCTTGTTTCGCTCCGTATAGCTGGTGGTACCTACGGTGGTAGATCCATAGGTTCTCCATGCTCGCCGCACCCTTCTCGAGAGCTTCGATAATCGTTTCGCTAGCAAGCTTAGCACTGAGCAGCGCTGGCCCGATGCCACCTCCATGCACGGGATTCGCGGTTGCAGCTGCGTCTCCCACGACTACGAGTCCGTTCCATACCATGCATGGTATGGGTCTCCTCGTAGGAACCAAACCACCGCCGCGATCAACGATCTCGACTATGCGTTTCTCGAACCTCTTCCTAATGAACTGCTCGAAGTTGTGTCTAGGATTGGGTGCTCCGGGCTTCAGCTGTACGCCTAGACCAACGTTGAATACGTTCCTAGCCTTGGGGAAGAACCACCAGTAGCCGCCCGGTGCATGCTCTGGATCGAGGTATATCCATACGTAGTGAAGATCGTTGGGATCCATATCTACGTCCGCAACCCAGATCTCTCGATACGTAGCGTTGATGTCTTCCCTCGGAATCGGTTCCGAAACCCACCATTCTCTAGGTAGCGAAGTCCTTACCACACCAACGATGCCGCTAGCATCGATCACTACCTTGGCTAGGAACCTCGTCCTAGAGCCGTCGTTCTTCGTAGCCTCTACACCTCGAATCCACGAACCTTCGATCAGAGGTTTGCTGAACCTTGTAGAGGGATAGAGATCCGCTCCCTTCGACACCGCTAAATCAACGAGTTTCCTACCAAACGCTTTCCTATCCAACGCATACCCTTCTCCCGGAACATCAACTACGAATCTTTCACTCGGCGAAACCACCTTAGCACCTCGGTAGGTATGAACGATCTCTCTACCCATCGAAAGCTCGATACCCATAGCATCAACGTGGTGCTTACCGATCGCATCTCCACAGACCTTGTAACCGATCCTATCCTCGGGCTTGGCCTCGATCAAAGCAACGCGAAGACCTTTCGATGCAAGGAGGTAGGCAGCGTAGGAACCAGCTACACCTGCACCAACGATCACAACATCGTAGCTCAGCTCCATCGAAACCACACCACCTCTCAACCTAGCAACGGAAAGTAGAAAAACGTTCTACTGCTCAAGATCTTAGAGCTAGGAACGTTCGCAACACCGTCGATAGCCTTCGTAGCGAACCTACGTCTCTTGCTCAGTTCGTGGAACGCATTACGTAGCCCATCCCTACGCGTAGAGCTATCGAAGCAACGAGCAAAGCCATGCCTAGGGATAGGAACTTCGTATCAACGCTACGGTGAGG
>JAMOOB010000233.1 GCA_027066265.1 Desulfurococcales archaeon | reverse complement strand
ATAGCCATCGCTCTATACCGAGATCTAGGTTAACGTATGGGTTATTAGAGCTTGCGCGAGGAGTACTAAGCATGGAGATCGTGAGAGAGGTTAGATACGATGAACGTAGATGGCGTATTCTTGCAGAGAAGAGAGCGAAAGCTCGCAAACTCATGGAGATGCTTATATCGTGCGGATTCCTCAACGTGATCGTCCATGGAAGCGTTGCTAGAGGAGACGTTGACGAAGATAGCGATGTCGATGTCGTGATCCTGGATCCCGCATCGCCTAGCCTACTCCAACTATGTTTAGAACGATACGAATTCCAGCCTCACAGCATCAAAATCGTTCAGCCTACCCCCATACATACACCAAAGCTCTACATCTACCTCGATCCCTACGAAGAGCTCATCATCTCTACACCACTAGCAAAGCTAAGAAGCGTAGAGATCGAATTCTATCGATTCAGTGGCATGCTTAGCTATATCGAGTTGCTGAAGAACGAACGCGTTCCTGGCGTTAACAAGAAGCTTATGCTTATAGAACCACGTCCGTGGGGTCACGTAGAGATACCGGTGATCGGGAACGAAGGTTACGTAGCACGAAGATTGGGTGTCTCGATGGAGGTTATTCGAGATCGCGTAGATGCTTTGACGAGACGGGTTCGCGAAGGACATACAGGTCTCTTCGTAGAAATCGAGGTACCACCCCACAAAACAGTTGAAGAGGTAGTACGTGATTTGTGTAAAGAAAACAAACTGTTTAGGCAACGATTATCTGAATACATCGCTTGCTGAAGCCCTTCGATGGGGTTGAAACTATGAATGGAAACGAAGTTCTTGGATGGTGGGTCGGGGAACTAGCTAAGGGTTGTGAACTGTGCATGGAGGGTCTCAAGGTCGTGATATTCGTAACGGGTACTTGCCCCGTTAACTGCTTCTACTGTCCTACAAGCTATGATCGACGCGATATCGATGCATTCTACGTCGATGAGGAACCTTTGCGCGACTACACCTTGTTACTCGATGAAATATCGTTGATAGATGCTAAGGGCATATCTATAACGGGTGGTGAACCTCTTAGTGCGATAGAGAGAGTGTACGAGATTATCAAGCTCGTGAAGGAGGTGTACGGATCGAGCTTCCATGTACATCTATATACCTCGGGATACTATGCTTCGAAGGATGTCATTCGCTATCTAGATCGATTAGGTCTCGATGAGATTCGATTCCACCCCATTTCCGACCATACATGGAAACTCGTTGAGTACGCTGTTCGCGAAACCTCTATGGATGTAGGTATAGAGATCCCCGCGCTTCCCAACCTTACTTACCTGAAGAGCGTTGTGCTGCGTGCTGCTGAGATAGGGGTTAAGTTTGTGAACATGAACGAGTTGGAAGTGAGCGAAACGAATGCTTTGGATGTTACGCTTCGCGGATTCGTTGTGAAGGATGATGGTAGGAGCGTTGTTGGTAGCAAGGAGAGTGCGTTACGCATCCTTGAATGGGTTGAAGAGAGTGGACTCGATATTTCGGTGCGGTTCTGTCCAGCGGTGTTCAAGGACGTGGTTCAGCATAGGAAGAGATTGCTTAGAAAGGCTGTGAACTGCGTAGAGGTAGGTGATCAGCTGCTTAGTGATGGTACGATCGTTCGGAGAGAGGTTGAATACCTCCCACTTTTCCCGATCTGCATGGAAAGGTTTCGAGGCGATTACGATGAACGTCTATGAGAAGGTTGAATCACTCGTTAGGGAACTCATCAACGCGATCGGCGAAGACGTTGCGAGGGAAGGTCTTCGCGATACACCTAAGCGAGTTGCTAAGATGCTTCTCGACGAACTTCTGGCGGGTTATCGCATGGATCCGAAGCAATTCGTCAAG
>JAMOOB010000232.1 GCA_027066265.1 Desulfurococcales archaeon | reverse complement strand
AAATCGTTAGATCCCTACATCGAGCTATCATTCTAGGAGTCCCCGAGCCTTCAAGAGCTTGGTTACAGAGATCGCGATCGCTATGCCTAGCACGTGGTCCATGAATACGTCCTGTGGATAGAACACCAAGGCTCCTAGAACAATGCATGCTGCTCCCAGACTCCTCAAGCCAAAGATCTGGTTCGCTACGTTGGTAAGCCACGTAGCTAGGCCTTGGTACCTAGGCAGTGTTGCGTAGAGGTAGAGAACGAGTGTTCCAACGATGTAGAGCGGTACGATAGCTACGGCGCTAAGCATCAGAAGAACCACGATATCGATCCTCGAAATCCTGTCCAGAGACCTACTCCGAAGGTATCTACGTACAAGGTACGAGTAGAGAGCGCTAGCCACGGGAAACATCCATAGGTATCCAGCTGTGTAGCCGAAGAGAACGTGGATCCCACCACCTTGAGTCGATAGCGGTAAGCCTACACCTATCAATGCGAGGTAGAGGAGCTGAGCCAAAGCTGCGTAGCTCGGTGGAAGAAGTAGTCCCGACAACGCGATCCCTACGTTCTGAAGCGTAAAGGGTACAGGACCTAGGTAGAACCTAATCCATGCACCGAGAGCCGTTGCAAGACAGCAGAACAGTACGAGAACTTCGTAGACGTACCTCCTCGAGTACCTCATCTCATCACCCGAGAAACAGTCTCAGCACCACCATACTAAAAATATTCGTGCGGAAACGTTGTTTCCTAGGAACAGTTTCATGAAGATGCTCACAGCGTTTACGATCATCGTCGGGATCCTTATCATAGTCGTATCCCTACTCCTAGACCTTCCATGGCTAGCATTTGCATGCATAGCATCGATAACGATACTCGCAATCTCTACTCCTAGCTGGCGACAGATAGTGTATTCAGTAACGATATTCCTAGCAATCTACGCAGTGTTAACGATAATCGCAAACATTGGTTTCGTTTCCGAAAACCTTCTCCTAAGCCTAGCTACGATAGAGCTAAAGTTCTTCGCATGTGCATGCGCATCTACGGTCGTAGCAATAAACGTGCTGATCCTAGCGTTTCGAGCTCGATCTAGATTCGTTGTACAGATGTTTGTAGCTGTACGAATAGCCGAGGAACTACTTCGCTACATTCCAACAACCATGCGTATAGTTGAAGCAAACTACGGTATTTCAGGAATCAGAAAGATGATGCTAGTTGCAAAGATCTTGATTGTACACACGATTTCGAGATGCATAGAGTACTACGAAGCATTGATGAACTACCTAGCGCAGCAAGAGAAACGAAATACGATTGATGAGAAAAAGAGTTTTGATAGAAATTGAACGATTTGATTATGCTACGAGACTCGTAGTACGTATGTTATGGGTACGACGTTATCGTAGCGGTACTGGTACGCTGTGCCTAAGTACAGGAACCCAACGTCGTATCTCGGAATGTTGGTCTCGATCATTAGGTTCGTTATGAAGTACCCTCTAGCTCTGCTCTGAGTAGTATCGTACGTTATGTAGATCTTAGCTTGGTAGAAGTTGCCGAACCTAGCGAAGGTTGCGTTCGGCGACGTCATTACGTAGATACCTAGATCGCCTAGGTTCACCAGCTTGAAGTAGTTCAGTATTGCTACATCGTCGTGACTTACGTTGATCGTGTCGAGGTCTATCGTTGTTCTTAGGAAGGTGTACTTCGTTGCTACGGTTCCTCTAGCTACGTACATGGTGTTCGGATACATGATTACTGGGTACACAGCGATCTTGATAGGTTCATCGCCTAGGTACTGGTAGAGGTTGGTACCCCTAACAACGATCGTGTAGACTCCGGGTCTCGGTATCGGTATGATCACGGTTGCGTATCCCGGCTTGT
>JAMOOB010000231.1 GCA_027066265.1 Desulfurococcales archaeon | reverse complement strand
AATCAATCCACACGCATTGCCGTCTAGAATGACCTTGGGTCAGCTCATGGAGAGCATCGCTGGCAAGGTAGCTGCACTACGTGGTAAACCCGTTGACGGTACGCCGTTCTTCGAGGAAGACATGGAGTCCTTGAAGAAGAGCTTACTCGTGTTCGGCTACCCAATGGATGGTACCGAGCCGATGTACGATGGTAGAACGAGCGAATTGATCGGGAACCCGATATTCATAGGCATAGTGTACTACCAGAAGCTTCACCACATGGTAGCAGACAAGATGCATGCACGTGCACGCGGACCCGTACAGCTATTAACGAGGCAGCCCACCGAGGGTAGAGCTCGCGAAGGTGGACTTAGATTCGGTGAGATGGAGCGAGACACGTTGATAGGTCACGGAGCTGCTGCACTACTACGAGAAAGGATGCTCGAGAGCTCCGATAGAACGATAATCTACGTATGCTCGGAGTGCGGATTCATTGGATGGTACAACGCTAGGAGGAACCGCTACGAGTGTCCTATACACGGAGATAAGGCTACGCTATACCCAGTAGTCGTGCCTTACGCATTTAAGCTACTAATACAAGAGTTCATGAGTATGGGCATCAAGCCTAGGCTAATTGTTGCGGATAAGTACAAGGTGTTGATAGAAGGAAAGAAGGTGTAGAGCTATGGTGATCCCGCTCGGTGAAGACAAGGTTGTTGCCGCCATAAAGTTCGGAATACTTTCGCCCGACGAAATACGAAAGATGTCCGTTGTTACGGTAACGTCTACCGAGACCTACGACGAGGATGGAACGCCGATCAGAGGCTCGGTAATGGATCCTAGGCTCGGTGCTATCGAGCCGGGTCAGATCTGTCCAGTATGCGGCAATACGATGTCGGGATGCCCTGGTCATTTTGGACACATAGAGCTCGCTCTACCCGTCATAAACGTACTGTTCGTTCGTCATATATACGACCTTCTTCGTGCGATATGTAACAAGTGTTCTAGGGTTAAGATACCTAGCCAAGACATGGAGCGTTACCGCGTCTACGTGAAGAAGCTTCGTGAACGATACCCGCTTCTCGCTAAGAGGCTATGTGAGTACCTAAAGCGTCGAGCTATGAAAGAGAGCGTATGTCCTCATTGCGGCGCGAAGCAGCCAAAGATAAAGCTCGAGAAACCTACTACGTTCTACGAAATTGTTGAGACGAAGGAGCGTAAGGAAATGATAAAGCTTACGCCGATAGTGATAAGGAATAGATTCGCTAATATTCCAGACGACGATCTGGAGCTCATAGGGTACGATCCTAAGGATGCAAGACCGGAGTGGATGATCCTAACAGTGTTGCCGGTACCACCGACTACGATAAGGCCTTCCATCCTTGTTGAGACGGGTGTTAGATCTGAAGATGATCTAACGCACAAGCTCGTCGATATCGTTAGAACGAACGAGAGGCTTCGTGAACACCTAGCTGCAGGAGCTCCGCAGCAGATAATAGATGACCTATGGGAGTTGCTGCAGTACCACATCACTACGTACCTAGACAACGAGGTTCCAGGAATTCCTCCGGCTAAGCATAGATCCGGTAGACCCTTGAAGACCTTGGCTCAGCGATTGAAGGGTAAGGAAGGTAGATTCCGTGGCAATCTATCGGGTAAGCGTGTAGACTTCTCTGCACGAACAGTGATCAGCCCCGATCCGTACCTAAGCATAAACGAGGTTGGTGTACCGATAGACATAGCGAAGATCCTCACGGTACCAGAGAGAGTCACGCCGTGGAACATCGATGAGCTTAGGAAGTACATACTCAACGGACCGTATAGATGGCCTGGAGCCAACTACGTCATTACGCCGGACGGTAGGAGAATCGACCTCAGGTTCTTAAGCGATAGAAAGAGCCTTGCGGAGAAGATCAGTCCCGGCTGGATCGTTGAACGGCATCTCAAGGATGGAGACATTGTGCTGTTTAACCGTCAGCCATCGCTACACAGAATGTCGATGATGGGACACATCGTTCGCGTACTACCTGGAAGAACGTTCAGACTACACCTAGCAGTGTGTCCACCCTACAACGCTGACTTCGATGGAGACGAGATGAACCTTCACGTACCTCAGTCCGAGGAAGCACGAGCCGAAGCAAGAACACTTACGCTCGTACAGCACCACATCCTAACGCCTAGGTACGGAGGTATGATCATCGGCGCTATACAGGACTATATCAGTGGAGCCTACATGCTTACGAGCAAAGCTACGCTGCTAACGCTCGAAGACGTTGTTGATCTGCTTGCGGCTGCGAAGTACGTAGGCGAGATACCAGAACCAGCAATTCTATCGCCAAAGAAGTACTGGACCGGGAAGCAGCTCATAAGCATGTTCTTACCTCCAGACTTCAACTATCGTGGTAAGGCGAGCATATCGGCTGGTAGGCTAGCATGCGACGATGTTGAGTGCTTCTGGGATTCGTACGTAGTTGTAAAGAAAGGCAAGCTGCTACTCGGAGTACTCGACAAGAAATCCATAGGTGCAGAACAGTGCGAGAACCTACTACATTGGCTAACCAAGGAGTACGGCACGGACTATGCACGCGAATTCATGGATAGGATCTTCAGAATGTTCATAAGAGCCCTCGAAAAGCTGGGCTTTACCATGAGGCTCGACGACGTTGCGATACCTCCCGAAGCCATTGAGGAAGTGAGAAAGATTCTCGAAGAAGCATTCGTTGAAGTGCAAGACCTTGTTCGCAAGTACGTAAGCGGTGAACTAGAAGCACTGCCTGCACGCACGCTCGAAGAAACGCTAGAGATAAAGATTCAGGAAGTATTGGCAAGCGCTCGAGATCGCGCTGGCGAAGCTGCCGCAAAGTATCTGGATCCATTCAACTACGCATTCGTCATGGCTAGAACAGGTGCTCGTGGAAACGTACTCAACCTCACACAGATGGCAGCAACGCTAGGTCAGATGACCGTACGCGGAGAAAGACTGTGGAGAGGATACATGGGTAGAGCACTACCACACTTCGAACGCGACGACTTAGGACCGCTAGCTCGCGGATTCGTAGTGAACAGCTTCTACTCCGGTCTATCGCCGACCGAGATGTTCTTCCACGCAGCTGGTGGACGAGAAGGTCTAGTAGATACCGCTGTAAGAACTTCGCAGAGTGGCTACATGCAGCGTAGGCTCATAAACGCTCTACAAGATCTGCACGTTGAGTACGATGGAACTGTACGCGCAGCTGATGGCTCTATCGTGCAGTTCGTCTACGGAGAAGATGGAGTGGATCCGATGAAAGCTGCGCATCATAAATCCGTTAACGTGGATCGGATTGTTGAGCGCGTAATTGGGTGGAGGCTATGACGAGTTCCAGCTACCTAGCACCGGAAGAGATAGCTAAGATTACTCGCGAGTATCTCGAAGGTAAGGTACCTCCTAAGGTGGTCGAGGAAAGCGTTGAGAAGCTTACGAAGTACAGCTTAACGCGTGAAGAACTCGAGAAGATACTCCAGATGATTGTCGAGGAATACCATAGCAACACCGTTGATCCAGGAGAACCCGTAGGAACCGTTGCTGCACAGAGCATTGGTGAACCAAGTACCCAGATGACTCTGAGAACATTCCACTACGCTGGAGTTCGCGAGCTTAACGTGACGCTAGGTCTCCCAAGATTGATAGAGCTCGTCGATGCTAAGAAAACTCCTTCCACGCCCATAATGTACATATACCTCGAAGAACCTTACAAATACGATGAAGCGAAAGCGAAGGAAATAGCTAGAATGATTGAGATGACGAAGATCGAGAACGTTGCTCGTAGGATAGACATCGACGTGATTAGCGGTGCCGTAGTAATAGAGCTAGATCCAGCAATGCTGGAAGACAAAGGAGTTACGGTGGAAGATGTTAAGAAAGCTCTTGAGAAGTTGAGATCCAAGAAGGCGAAAGTTGTAGTAAGCGAAACGAATCCCTACGAGATAATCGTCGTCTTCGAGGAAGGTATAGAACCTACCAAGGCAGTGAAGATCAGAGAGAAGATAATGAAGATCAAGATCAAGGGTATAAAGAACATCAACAAGGTAATCGTTCAGAAGCAAGGTAACGAATACGTTCTCGTATGCGAAGGTAGCAACCTTGCTGAGATAATGAAAGTGCCCGGAGTCGATTTCAAGCGTGTGAGAACCAACAACGTTAAGGAGGTTGAGGAAGTGTTAGGAATAGAAGCAGCGCGAACGTTGCTGATCGAGGAGATCAAGGATACCCTCGAGCAGCAGGGTCTCGACGTGGATATAAGGCACATAATGTTGGTCGTAGACGCTATGACTAGGTACGGAACCGTTAAGCAGATAGGTAGGCATGGAATTGCTGGCGAGAAACCTAGCGTACTTGCACGAGCAGCGTTCGAGGTTACTGTCAAGAACTTAGTTGATGCAGCTGCTCGAGGAGAGCTAGATACGTTACCGGGAGTCGCTGAGAACGTGATCGTTGGTGGATACATACCGGTCGGCACGACCAAGGTCAAGCTCGTTTATAATCCCTATCTACGTTAGCGCGGAGAGGTAGGAGACGATGTCGTTACCACCACTAGAGGTTGTGTTGAGACGCGTTGCGTCTACGGGTCAGATAATCGTTGGTAGCAGGAAGACGTTGAAGTACGTCAAGCTAGGGAAGGTAAAAGTTGTGGTAGCGGCATCGAATCTACCTAGGCATCTAGCTGAAGATCTTGAGTACTATGCGAAGCTCTCCAATATACCGATAATAAGGTTCCCCGGAACGAATGTAGAGCTAGGAACTGTTATAGGTAAACCATTTTCTGTAGCGATGTTCGGAATAATAGATCCAGGTCAGGTACCTCTAGACCTATTGTTGAAGTATGCAACGGGGTGAGATAGGGATTGGCCTTCCCGCATCGTGTACCTGAGCTCAAACCTCAAGAAAAAGTCAAGCTAACGATGGATGAGCTCCGCTACATGACGTTGTTCCAGGACGTTACGGGGGTTACGCCTAAGGACTGTATAATAGACGAAGAGCGCAACACGATAATATTCATAGTTGATGCCGGTAGGTCTGGGCAAGCGATTGGACGTGGAGGTAGCAACGTTAGGCATCTAAGCAAGTTGCTGGGGAAGAACATAGAGATCGTTGAGTGGGCCGATAATCTTGAGCAGCTAGTTAAGAACATATTCATGCCTGCTCACGTGCTGAACATAAAGGTGGTTCAGCAACCCAATAGAACGGTTCTGTACGTCAAGGTTCGTCCCGAAGATAAGGGTCTTGCGATAGGTAAGAATGGTAAGAATGTTGCTAAGGCTAGGACCATACTGAAGAGGTACTACGGAATCGATACCGTTGTCATCGTGTAGAACTCCTTTTAACCCTAGAACGGCATCGATTGAAGAGGTGTAGGTATTGCCAGGTAAGAAAGCTCCTAACGGTCTCTTTGCAGCTAGGAAACTGAGGAAGAAACGTCTCAAGTTTAGGTGGAGTCAACGCGAGTTCAGAGTACGTATGCTTAGGCTCAAGGAGAAGTACGATCCACTTGAAGGAGCTCCCATGGCTAGAGGAATAGTGTTGGAGAAGGTAGGTGTAGAAGCTCGTCAGCCTAACGCTGGTGTTAGAAAGTGTGTAAGGGTTCAGCTTGTTAAGAATGGTAAAGTCGTAACAGCGTTCGTTCCATACGACGGAGGTCTGAACTTCATAGATGAACACGATGAGGTCATCATAGTAGGCATCGGTGGTTCGAGAGGTCGTTCGATGGGAGATATTCCAGGTGTAAGATACAAGGTAGTGCTCGTGAATGGAGTCTCGCTTCTTGAGCTTATCCGTGGAAGGAAGCAGAAGCCTCTAAGGTGAGGACGTAATGGCGGTTACGGAAGCAAAGGAAAGAAGTTTGCTCGACATAATAGTGTCTCTCGACGACATCAAGCTCTTCGGTAAGTGGAGCTACAAAGGAGTCATCGTTAGGGATCCTAGTCTAAAGAAGTACATATCGCTGAAGCCCGTGATACTACCTCATACCGGCGGTAGGCATGAGAAACGAAGATTTGGAAAAGCGGAGGTACCCATAGTTGAGAGACTCATAAATAGAATGATGAGGAAAGCTAAGAACACTGGCAAGAAACATTTGGCTTACAACATTGTTAAGAACGCGTTCGAGTTGATACATCTGAAAACTGGAATGAATCCGTTGCAAGTACTTGTGCGAGCCATAGAGAATGCAGCACCACGAGAGGAGACTACGAGGATCATGTACGGTGGTATCGTTTATCACGTAGCAGTAGATTCCTCGCCTATGAGAAGAGTTGATCTAGCGATTAGACACATCACCGAAGGAGCTTATCTCTGTGCTTTCAGATCGTTGAAGCCTGTTGAGGAGTGTCTAGCAGACGAAATAATTGCTGCGGCTAACTACGATCCTAAGAGCTATGCTATCCAGAGGAAGGAAGAGATCGAGAGAATTGCTCTCAGCTCTAGGTAAAGCGCTTTTCCATGTATACATACGCTTATAAGTTCCTCCTCTCTCAATCGTGTTCGAGCTCGTGTATAGGTATGTGATCCGGGTGTTGGTGTATGAGCACGAAGCCACACCTTAACGTTGTCATCATCGGTCACGTAGACCACGGTAAGAGCACTCTAATGGGACACATGCTGCTCAAGCTAGGTGCTGTAGACGAAAAGACATGGAAGGAAACACTCGAAGCCGCAATCAAATCCGGTAAGGAGAGCGAGAAGTATGCTTGGCTCCTAGACAAGCTGAAGGAGGAGCGCGAGCGTGGTCTAACCATTACTCTAGCCTACAGAAAGTTCGAGACTAGGAAGTACTACTACACGATTATCGACGCTCCAGGTCATCGAGACTTCGTAAAGAACATGATTACGGGTGCTAGCCAGGCAGACGTAGCGATCCTAGTAGTATCTGCTAAGAAGGGTGAGTTCGAAGCCGGTATGAGCCCCGAGGGACAGACTCGAGAACACATACTCCTAGCCAAGACCATGGGCATCGACCAGATGATCATTGCGATCACGAAGATGGACATAACTGAGCCTCCGTACTCGGAGAAGAGGTTCATGGAGGTACTAGACGTACTAGCGAAGTTCCTGAAGGCTGTAGGTTACAAGCCCGACAACATATGGGTCGTACCGGTATCTGGATGGGTAGGCGACAACCTAATCGAGCCTAGTCCCAACATGCCTTGGTGGAACGATCAGAAGATCCAGGAGATCAAGAAGAAGTATGGATTCAATGGAGCTAGAACGTTGCTAGATGCTCTAGACAGCGTTAAGGAGCCACCCAAGCCGATAGACAAGCCTCTAAGGATACCGATCTCCGAAGTCTTCGTAATCTCTGGTGTCGGTACCGTACCAGTAGGTAGAGTAGAGACTGGAGTACTCAAGGTCGGAGACACGGTAGTATTCATGCCACCGGGTGTGGTCGGCGAAGTACGTAGCATCGAGATGCACCACCAGAGGATTGAGAAAGCGGTGCCTGGCGACAACATTGGATTCAACGTGAGAGGCGTATCAAAGGACCAGATAAGGAGAGGTGACGTAGCTGGTCACCTAACCAATCCGCCAACGGTAGCTGAAGAGTTCACTGCACGTGTAATGATAGTGTGGCACCCATCGGCCATCGCACCCGGATACACACCAGTAATACACGCTCATACCGCTAGCATTGCATGCAGAATCACCGAGATCATCGCTAAGCTAGATCCTAGAACAGGTCAAGTAATAGAGAAGAATCCGCCATTCATAAAGATGGGTGATATCGCGGTCGTGAAGTTCAAGCCTATCAAGCCTATGGTCATCGAGAAGTTCAGCGACTTCCCACAGCTAGGAAGGTTCGCTATGAGAGACATGGGTAAGACTGTCGGTATCGGTATCGTAATCGACGTCAAGCCGATGAAGGTTGAGATCAGATCTAAGTAAAGCTGTTGAATAACCGTTTTTACACCTCAAAACCCATTCTTTCCTAGGTGAAGAGGATGCCTGCCATTGTAAGGCTTAGGATATGGAGTACCGATATAAACAACTTGAACTACGTTGTATCGCAGATCGTTGAAATAGCTAAACGTGCCGGAGTAAGAATTAGAGGACCAGTGCCATTACCTACGAAGAGACTCGTAGTTCCTACGCTGAGACCAACGCACGGAGAAGGATCGAAAGTATGGGATAAGTGGGAGCTTAGGATACACAAGAGGTTAATCGATATAGAAGCGGATGAACACGTTATGAGACAGATAATGAGGGTTAGAGTACCTGAGAACGTTTACATCGAAATCGAACTTAGACGTAGGTAGAGTAGAAAGCATGTTTTTAACCCTAAGCACGTAGAGACCTTAATGGTGCCGGGGTGCCCGAGCGGCCCAAGGGGCCGGCCTGGAGAGCCGGTGGGGGATCTCCCCGCGCGGGTTCAAATCCCGCCCCCGGCGCCACTTCTCACAACAACCGCCGATGTCAATGCATGGTGTGTTGCTGACGTGGTCACGATTTCAAGCATTCGACACTAAACGAGCTGTTGCATTCAGACTAGTTCGATTACTCGTTGTGACGAGATCTAGTTTCCTTGGCGTAAGTCCATTTATATCGAAGCTGTACTGGATGGTGAGATTATTGTGTTGGCAGAAACTCCTCTAGCTATCGGAGCCATGTATGAGCAAGGGTTCTAGACACGTATAGGAACTGAGAGTAGTTAACGAATTTTTACTAAAGGACTCAAAGCTTGGTGGGATCTTGTTTTGGAAAGCGATGAGTGTGGAGACAATGGTTGATGAAGGACTTGGAAAGATGCATAGCAACGGTGTGTGGGTGTCTATGGTGTTTCGTTTAGTGTTGGGCATGGCTATGTAGCGGTTATTCTAGGTCCCAACGGTTCTGGTAAGACGACTGCTGTAAACATGATGTGTGCGATACTTAGACCAATCAAGGGAAGAGGATGTGTTGCGGGATTCGATGTAGTTGACGAGGTATGGGAAGTAAGGAAAGAATAGCTCTTCGTCCACAGGATGCGATGCTCGATCTCAACTGGATGCCTCGCGAAGCAATTGTTGGATAGTTCTAGCTTCAGATGCTGATGTAGTGTTCCTAGTCGAACCTAGTTCGGGGCTCGATGTAGAGAGTAAGTATCGTGTCTGAAGGATTTTGAGAGAAACGGTAGGAAGGAAAGGTGTATTATCGTTGTGACGACTCGCGATATGAAGGAAACTTGACGATAGTACCACCGATATCCTATCCATCAACTTTCCTACCTCCAATGCTGCAACACATCGCTATGCTTATACCGACATCAGCCGTCGATGAAGTAGTCCGAAATCTCGTAGGGTTAATGAGATCCGATACCTTTATCGAAGCCTTGGCAGGTCTCGGGATATGGATAGTGATATGCATAATGTTTACGAATTGAGTGGTGAGATGGAGTCTCTCGTAACGTGATTCTAGTGGTTAGTGTGTGATGCGATGAATGTTTTGAAGATACTTAACGAGCTTTCTCCAATCTATTTCGACTCCTATTCCAGGGATGTTGCGTGCGTATATGACACCGTTCTGCAGTTTCCATGGCTCGGTAACGATATCTTCTTCGTAGTACCTATCGCTTGCAGAGACATCGCTTGGATACCTAACGTTGGGTAGGGTACCGAGAGCTACTAGATGAGCTCTACCAATACCTGTCTCAAGCATTCCTCCAATCCAGACCGCTATGTTTCTAGCGTAGCATAGGTTGTGGATTTGAAGCGATGGATAAAGTCCTCCAACACGAGCTGGTTTTATGTTTATGATCTTGCAAGCACCGATATCTATGGCTTTACGAGCGTCGTCTACGCTCTTAATGCTTTCATCTAAGCATATGGGGGTCTTCAGATGCTTAGCCAAGGTAGCGTGATCGATGAGATCGTCGTAGTGAAGAGGTTGTTCGATCATTAGCAGGTTGTATTCATCGAGTTTCTTGAGTATTGGTATGTCGCTGAGTGTGTATGCAGCGTTTGCATCGACTTGCAGAGGTATA
>JAMOOB010000230.1 GCA_027066265.1 Desulfurococcales archaeon | reverse complement strand
AGTCTGCTCACGGTGTTTATCGTTATCGGAACGAGTACTCTCCTAAGCTTGACTACGACCGTATCGCCGATCTTATCGACGTTGAGAAGCTCTTTGAATGTTGCGTAGATCTTTCCGAGCGAGACTATGGTTAGGTTAACGATTCTCCCCCTAGGCAGGTAGCCTTCGAGGTAGATCGCTTTAGCATTGGGCTGAGCTTTGAGCGTCTCCACGAGCTTCCCATCGATGTATACGTTGAGTTTGTCTATGGGACCCCTATTCGTCAGGATATCGACTATGGCTATCTTAACGCGTTTGTATATAGGTATCAACGAGATCTCGAGCTCCATCGGCTTCCTCAGTATCACTACGCGTGTAACGTTACGGTAGTAGCATACCTTCGTGGTACCGAAGCTTTCGAGCGTGGGTAGTGCTTGTATCCTAACTACGTACCTACCCGGTTTCAATCCATGGAATTCAACTTCCTTCGTACCCCTCTTCACGTACTTGGATGCATTCCCTACCGATACGATGAGATCGACTATCGGTGGAGTTCGGAACCTTATCTTCAGAGACATTGGTTTGTACGGTACGATCTTTGTAAAGGTTAGGTCGCTCGCATTCACCGAGATCGTTATGGGGGGTAGCTCTTGCAGTACTTCGGATAGATTGCTTACGGTAACCATGTACACACCAAAGGGTATGTTGCGTACTTCGTAGCATTGGCTTGAAGCGTTGTAGTTTGCGTGGATCGATAGATTCGTCTGCACGTTCTTCATCTGTACCACAGCGTTCTCTATGGGTAGACCATCCTCGGTGTATAGGCATAGCGCTACCCTATCCGCGTACTTTCTACGAGGAAGCTCTAGCAACACCGTGAACGTTCGCGACATCGATACGTTGAGCTTCACAGCATCGTAGGGCTTCAACACGAAGACTTCTCCGTGAAACACAACGTAGCTAGGGGCTAGAGATATGTTTACCGAGCACTGCTCACCTTCAACGAAATCGAGTTCCACGCTCCTATTCCTAGAAAGGATCAGCGCTTCCTTCCTACCATCCGTACACACGATAGAGACGTAGTTCACGACCATGCTCTTGTTGGTCTCTGGATCGATTACTCTTAGCTTCAGCCTAGCCCTTTCAATACCTATGGATACGTTCATAGCTATCCACGGATAGCTAGGCATCGCGGGAACGATCATTACGCTGTGAGTTCCGAACGCTATGTTCTTGATCACTACCGAACCGTTACGTGCCCACAGCACTAGCTCTGGGCTACCTCGGATCGATACATTTGCTGGTATTCCGAAGCCCGTAGCGTTGATAACCTTGACTACGAGGTTCCTAGCGAGGTACTTCGATAGATCTTCCGTATAGAGCTTGTCTAGGTACGTACCCATGAAAGGAGCGTAGTATACAGCGGAACCGCACGAAGCTATCATAGCGCTGAGCTTCGGAAGAGCATCCACGTACGCTCTACCTCTACACAGCAACAAACCGTAGCGAGTCCTTCTACCGACGCTCTCGAAGCTCTTGAAGTAGTCTCGGTAAGCGTAGAGAACTACGTACCCGTTCTCTAGACCTGCCGCAAGTACGTAGGTATCGCCTTTACCGCCAGCTCCACCAACAAGAATCACGCTGGTTGGTTTGCTGGGCAACACTAAAGACTCGATCAGTTTGAATCGGTAGCCATCAACGTTCCTAAACACGTACACGTTGTTTCCACTCGTTACCACAGCAACCAGCTCTAGATCCTCGCTTACGCTAACCATCTCTACCGGACTCCATAAGCGATACCAAGCTCTCCACACGATCCTATGCTTGGACAAGTCGATGGTTTGCACTTCGAGTTTGTAGAACGTTGCACCCGTAGGCATCTTATCTCGATAACT
>JAMOOB010000229.1 GCA_027066265.1 Desulfurococcales archaeon | reverse complement strand
CTCAACGGTTTTCTTAGGCTTCTCAATATCGCTTCTTTTGCTAGGTATGTAGGTGCTCCGCATCCTCTACATACGTAGGATGCTATGGTATCGCTTTTGCATAGCGGTGCTACCGCTACGGTGTAGAGCTTCACCGTTCTCATAGCTTCTCTATCCACGCTAAGTACGTAGTCTAGGAACGTGGGTAGAGGTATCTCTATGCTGGGAAGCTTCTCGGCGATGCTGAGCGCTGTATCGAATGCTCTCGATCTATTCGATAGATTCTCGATACTCTTCAGAATGCTTACGACAGCGTTCCTAACGTTGTCGTCTACGCTGAGGACCGTGATCGCTGAGTAGCTGGAGATTCTAGCGATAGCCTCTTCAATGCTTCTCATAGCGTGGTGATGCAGTAGGATCGAGATCGATAGTATCGCCGTCAACGCGTTGCGGATCCTCCTAGCCCACGATACTCCATCCAGTTCCCTAAGCGTTCGATACAGAAGCTCTCTAGCAACGTATGCTGAGAGCAGTTCGTGACCAACGAAACTAGGTCTTACGAAACATCTACAGATCTTCTTAACCATCCTCAGTAGAGCTACGTAAGCTAGCTCTAGGCATCGCGTTCGGGAAGCAGCGTATCTAGAAACGTACTCTAGATACGTCTCGAAGACGAATGTTAGCGGGCATACGGATCCCGTTAAAGGACATCCAAACCTCGTAGGACACGTTTCTATGCGTTCCCTAAGCATCGATAGGAACTCGAATACCGTACGCATTGAAGCGCTTCGCTCGCTTCCCAAACGCTTTGAGAACTCTTCGAATCTCTTCTCAACGATGTCGATCATCTTCAGAAGCCTATCCTTCGATACCCGGCACCTAGCATCCGTACTAGAGCTGAGAGCTTTAACAACGTTAGCTACGTACAGATCGCTAGCCTTACCGATATCGTGTAGAGCTATCGATATCGAGACCAGATCCTCTAGAACTTCGGTACCTCTATCTATGCCTAGCACGACTCCTATCCTTCTACATGCAGAGCCAAACGTTCTACGGATATCGTTCGAGACCGATCCATAGATCTCGCTACGCGTAGCTACATCCAAGCCAAGCGCGTTCAGCGCCTCGACTACGCGTCGATGGCTACGAAGATCGAAGGTTCCTCGAGCGAAGGAGAGTACGGAACGTGAATGCTCTTCCAAGGTCTCGGTACACCATCCGTACCACGACATGGTGCTCCACCTACACGAGACCTAGAGGAACTTCGAAACCAGCTTCGCTTAGCGGAGGTTCTATCGATGACCATGGAACTAGGATTCCTACCAGAATCCCCTCCCTCGAATACCTATCGAGTAGCTCGTACCACGCAGAAACATCTCCCTGCTCCGAAACGGCGTGCTCTACAGCGTTACTAACCGTGGATAGGTCTATCGATACCGTGCCTAGGTAGCCATACTCATCGATGCTCACGAACACGATCCTAGAGTTGTTCTTATCCATGGTGATCCTAGCGACGCCGTTCCGATCGCTGAGGAGCCTACGTAGGTAGCCTAGGTCTACCGGTATCGAGAAGAACGTGATTGCGTAAGCAAAGCTATCGATATCGATACCGTAGCGATCGAGCTCGTAAACCATGCAATCCTCCAAAGCTTCCGCTAGCCCGGGACCAACATCCTCAACCTTGTCGATGCCTCTACACGCGATGAGGGATACCATGGGGTAGTCCTTGACGAAGCTACCGATCTTCTTCAATACGTTCTCGTACACATCCCTTCCTCGAAGCGTTACCATCTCATCCACGTACCTAAGCACTTCAACGAACCTACGATCGTCGTCGTTCAACGAAAGCTTGTTGCCTAGACCAACCTTCTCAGCCCATAGCTCGAGCAACCTTAGGT
>JAMOOB010000228.1 GCA_027066265.1 Desulfurococcales archaeon | reverse complement strand
CGGTAGGAAGATCCTTCCCCTAGCCGAGATCGATAGGATCGTGATCGTGAGCAGCCGCGTATCTATCACAAGCGCTGTGGTTAGGATCCTTGCTAGGTACGGAATCGATCTACTGTTCCTAGATTCTCGAGGCGTTCCCGTAACCATGCTCACACCCCCGTGGATCACAGCAACCGTGGATACGAGGAGGTGTCAGTACCTAGCCTACGCAAACCCAGGGCTCGCGCTGAGCTACGCTAAGAGCTTCGCAGTTGCGAAGCTAGGCAACCAATCGAGGTACCTACGCTACCTAGCCAAGACCACGGGGATGCGGGAACTAGAGGAGGATGCTAGGAAGATCGAGGAGAAGATCCTCGAGATCGAGAAGATCTCGGGAGAGCTCGACGAAGCTAGGAAGAGCATCATGGGTATCGAGGGGAACGCTGCAAGGATCTACTGGGGTGCTCTAGCAACGGTCTTGCCCAAGGATCTAGGCTTCGGTGGTAGGGATCAGGATTCGAACGATCCGATGAATGCGTGCCTAAACTACCTCTACGGCGTGCTGTACGCAGAGTGCTTCAAGGCTTTGGCTAGGTACGGCCTCGATCCCTACGCAGGTTTCCTACACGTCGATAGGAGCGGTAAGCCCGTGCTCACCTTCGACTTCATCGAGATGTTTAGGGTCAGCGCCGTGGATTCCCTACTCGTGAAGCTGTTCCGCGAAGGTTTCCGACCTAGCTACGATGGAGAGCTCCTATCTAGGGAAACCCGCGGTAGGCTAGTGGTAGAGATGCAGCGATGGCTCGATAGGAAGGCTAGGGAAGTCGTGGGCGAGACCAAGCCTCTGCGAGAGCATTTGAAGAGCCACGCGCTCAAGCTAGCTCGTGCACTGCGTAGCTTCGCTCCCTACAACGGCTTCGTCGAGGCTTGGTGGCGATGACGCGGGTAATCGTTGCCTACGACATCTCTAACGACGAGGTTCGTCGAAGGGTTGCAGAGTGGTTGCTTTCCCACGGCTTCGCTAGGGTTCAGCGAAGTCTCTACGTTGCTAGGGGAGGCGTTGCGTTGGCTAGGGATGTGGAGCGATTCGTTAGGAAGCTCATCGATCCGCGAACCGACGTTGTTCACGTAGTCGTTGTCTCGGATCTCGAGTGGAGTAGGAGGATCGTTGTTGGTGGCAGCGATGCTGAGTCGGATGTGTATAGAGTTGCGTAGCTCCATACCCGTGACCATGGTCAAGGAGTACTGCTGGTGCCCAACCATACCGTGGATCATCTACAGCTACGGGGTGGAGCCACCCACCACACCATCGATGGATGCGGGTACCGAGCTTAGGAAAGTTCTGAGGTTGGAAGAGGTTGCGGATAGGCTAGGGCTACCCCATCCACGTAGATACGAAGCGTTCCTAGCATCCAGGAAGCTGGGGATCCATGGATACGTAGATATCGTTGCAGGTAGCAACCGCTTCATCGTCGTGGAAGTCAAGGCGTTCCCATCCAAGAGATGGAAACACTTTAGGTACCAGCTACTAGCCTACGCACTCCTCGTCAACGCGACGATGGGACCCGTAAGAAGAGCGATCCTAGCCATGGGGAGCAGAGCCATAGATATCGAGGTTACTCAGCACGAGATAGAGAAGACGAAGAGGATCATCGAGGAGGTTAGGAAGGTAATACTATCGCCAGAACCACCACGCGTAACACCGATAGAGAACAAGTGTAGGTACTGCCGATACCGAAGACTCTGTCCACACCAACCATAGCAGATCGTTGACTCCTTTAAACGTAGCGAAGTCGTGGATAGATTCCGTGCAACGTTGTGTGGAAACACGTTGAAAAAATGTATCTACGAATCGGTGATTCGATGCATGCTTAGCGAGATGTAGATATACTACGTTTAACAG
>JAMOOB010000227.1 GCA_027066265.1 Desulfurococcales archaeon | reverse complement strand
GTAGTAATCCTGGGAAAGAAGGTCGTACCACGAATGCTGTTCTTCGCATCGCTATTCCTAGGAATACTCGTGGTAGAGTTCGCAACACTCATCGCGAAGATCCTTCGGGGCGAGCATGCATCGCTGGAATACGTGGCTCTGATAGGCATCACGCTAACATCATCGATAATCCTAGCCATCGAAGGGATAGAGATGCAGAAGAAGATCCTCGGATCCTAGATACGAACCTCCTACGTATGGATACGAACATTTTATCCTGGGTAAGGATGATCGGTTTAGCTACTCAACGTTTCTCCTGCGTGATGAAGCCCTTTGAGTCTGAATCGTGATGAACGACCAATTGCTGATGGTTACTAGCTCCGCATCTTCATCGATATAGCTCTAAAGATGCTGTGCTGCGTTATCACTCCCAGAACGTTGTCGTTCTTGTCCACGACGATGATGTAGGGAGACTCCGTCATGACCATGTTCTTCAGCGCTTCTTCCACCGTAGCGTCTTCCCGTATCTTCGGAGGTAGAGGTCTTGCAATCAACGATATGCGTATCGAGCTCGATCTATCGCTCAGCTCGAGAGACCTCATTCCCGGGATCGCTGTCGCCATCGGTGTATGCATGTGTTTGCTCTCCGAAGCGAGGTGGTGCAGTATGTCGAGGTACGATAACGCTCCTCGAAGCCGACCCCTCCTATCCACGATAACTATGTAGCTTGCTCCACGAAGCATCTCATCGATGATATCCTCCAACGTTTCGTCTTCTCCAACGATCTGTACCTTCGGTACGCAGTCCACGAAGAACCTTAGGAAGTCGCGGCACTTCATGGAGAGCACGAGTTTTGCTACCTCTACGAATCTCCCAACGATACTCATAGCATCACCTCCTCCTTCTTCTCCATCGAGGTTCTACGTGCGGTGTTTCTCCGCCGAAGCTAAATACGATCTTGAGGAGCGGTGGCGTTGCCAAGTTCGTTACGAGGGTAATCATCACGGCAGCTAACAGAATCTCTGGTCCGAACAATCCTCCTGAGTACCCTACGTAGGCAGCAACTATGCAGAACTCTGCTCGTGGAAAGAGGCCTACCGCTATCCTGAGCGCTGCTATGGGTGGGAAACCTACTAGGAACGAGGTTAGTCCTCCTCCAAGAAGTTTTCCTGCAAAGGCTGCTCCTATCATCGCTACGTATAGCGGGATGAACTCTGGTTTCAGTGCTGATTCGAGATCGAGTTTCGCTGCTGTGAAGGCGAAGAACATTACGGAGAATAGGAGTGCTATCGTTCTAACACGATCGCTTATCCTCCTAATGCCGTACATCTCCGAGAGTGCGAGACCCGTAGCGTAGGCAGCTACGAGAGGCGATAGACCTACGAACTTGGTTAGGAAGGATAGCGCGCATAGCAACCCCAACACGATTCCTACCGATGCTTCGGGACTCCTCGCAGCATAGAGTACTCGAGGCATGTATCTAGTGGAAACGTGGTGCAGTATCAGTACCACGGCTAGCCAGAAAGCGAGAGCTTTGCTCGCTACGATTGCTAGCTGCGTAACGCTGAACGTACCTAGCTTGATGAGCGAGGTACCGGCAACGATTATGATCAGAGCTACGAGATCGTCCAGCACCGCAACGCCTAGAATTGCGTATCCTTCGGGAGTAGCGAGCTTACCTATATCAATCAGTGTTCGAACGCTTACGCTGATGCTCGTAGCCTCCAGTACGGCTCCCAGGAAGTAGCATGCCTTGGGTGGGTAACCCATCAAGCTACCTACGAGGTAGCCAAGCGAGAAAGCGGCGAGACCTTCACCTACGGTTATGGCTCCGTAGAGACCTAGGCTACGCATGAATTCTCGATACTTCGTTTCGAGACCTGCGTAGAACAGTAGAAGCACGATGCCGAACCACGCGAACGCTTCTATCGTATCGTTTACCGGGAATATCTGTAGCAGCGATCGACCTAGTATGAGACCCGCTACCAGGTCTCCTATCACGGGAGGAAGCCCTAGCCTTACGAAAAGCTCTTCGAATAGCTTGCCCACGATCATCGCCAGCGCAAACGCTAGCAAGAGATCGAATAGCAGTTCCAAGCAACCACCTAGCTCCTCAACCAGTCTACCGGACATAAAAACCTTGGTCGTTGAAACAGTCTTAATGTTAGGAACTGTGATGAGACTTGGGTCCGGCTGAGACGTGATGATCCATCCCGATGCTGAGATACCTAGAGAGCTTAGGAGAGGTCAGAGACCGTTCGATCCCATAGCTCTTACGAGGATCACGGAGAGAATAGTATGCAAATCCATCGGCAAGGAGATGGCTAGGAAGTACACATCGTTTCGAGTCGTTAGGTTCTACAAAGGTGCTGCCACGGGATTCGTCGTTGGGTGTAACCTAAGGTGTTTCTTCTGTTGGAGCGATCCATCGCGCGACTATCCCGAACGCTACGGATCGTTCTACACACCTAGCCAAGTCGTCGAGAACCTCGTTCGCATATCTAGGAGTCGTAGATGTAGCGTGTTTAGGGTATCGGGTGGAGAACCAACGCTTTGCCGCGAGCACCTAGTTCAACTCCTTAAGTTCGTGGAGGAACGTAGCGAGATCAAGACCTTCGTTCTCGAAACCAACGGCATCCTTCTAGGCTACGATCCTAGCTACGTGAAGGATCTCGCAAACGCGTGCAGTAAGCTCGTTGTAAGGGTCTCGATAAAGGCTGGGTACGGAGAGAAGTTCTGGGAACGATGTGGTGCTGAACCGAGTGCTCTGAACTACGTCTTCAAAGCGATCGAGAACCTTGTGAACGAAGGTGTCGAGACCTACGTAGCTATACTCCTAGATCCTAGGCTTGTTAGCGTAGATGAGCGCAGAGCCATCATGACTAAGCTCGCCGAGATCGATCCTAGACTCGTACTGGAATACGAAGAGGAAACAATCGAGGCATTCCCAAACGCGTTGCGTAGGATGAAGATCTACGGCTACGTACTTCGATAGATCGTTCGTAGACGCAAATAGCGTAGAGCGTACGGGAAGGTTCTGGAGAAAGATCTGGAACGTTGATCGAGCTCTAAGCTCTACACCGCTTCCCTTAGAACGAGATTTACGTAGCTATCCTCGATGCATTCATCGATCTTTACGCACGCGTTCATCGATATCAAGAGCTCTAGAACCTCGCGTAGACACGTATCTACGTACACATCGATGCTCTTCGTTGTGCAGGGCACGGGGTTTCGAGCCATGTTTCTAAGCGATACGTAGTTCCAGAACCACTCATCGTAGCGAACCCTGGTGGGGAGAACGATTGCGTAGCATTGACGGATCTTAGCTACGTAGCCAAGGCATACGCCTAGGAATCTAACCACGGCACCGGGCTTGATCTTGCCTTCCTCTCGGAGCTTGATCAACCCTACGTAGGGTGTGGCTCTCGATATCATTGCGTTGACGACGCACATCGTATCCTTAACGTTCGTAGCCAAGCACGTAGCCTCCATCTCTACGGGTTCCAGAAACGTATACTCATCGCATGCATAGACGGTTCTAAGCTTCATAGAGCTACACTTCGAAGCATCTACGCATCTCTTCGACATCAGCTCTAGGAACTCCGGAGATGGTTCGATGACGAACGCTCTCGAAGGACGTAGACTCCTATCCCTAAGCACCTCGATATGCATATGCGGTGCGTGATGTCGATCGAAGAAGTTCGTTCTTATGTATCGCCCTATCGGATCGCCTACGAACACCTTCTCGTTGACTGCGACGCGCGGCTCTACATGCATTATCTTGACCCACCGCGTTCCGGAGCGTAGAAGCAGTACGTAGTCGTACTTCGAGTAAGGTCCTGGACCCGCATCGAATCTAACGATCTTCTCCACGATTCCCTCTACTGGCGATAGAGCTTCGTCCCCGAACTCGAAACTCGTCGAGAGATCGAGTGCTCTACTCATCACGTGCGGTGGGTAAGGACTCGAGAAGAAGCTTACGAACCACGTATCGGAAGGCGCATATATCTCGCATCCACCTGCCTTAGCGATAACGATCATGTTTAGATCCTCCTATACAGCTGCTCGAGAGAGCAACTATGTATAAAAGTATTGGTAGAGGATCACCATGTCCAATACATACGTTCATACGTGCCGCATAGAGTGGTTCACGTTAAGCACGCTTCGAACCAAAGTAGCTCGAAATTGTTGAGATAACCGCTATATACCTCTATCACGGCTCTCTATATGGATGTGCAGTGACGAGTAGGATCAATTTAATGGAATTGAAGAAGCTCTTGAGGGACTGGATTAGAGACCGTGCCCCCGGGTACCTCGTCGATCTCGACAAACGTGCGCTAAGCGCTTACGGAATGAAGTTCCTCGACCTCTTCCTATCCTCACCTAGCAAAGCCTACAAGCTTCTAGTAGAGAAGTATGGATCCGAAGAAACGGCGGACTTCGCCATGCTAACGCTGATCCTAGCACCGATAGCGTACAAAGCTGGTTTCGTAGGGCTCGAAGAAGAGCTTCTCGAGATCATTAAACGCGGAGACGATGAAGCGTTCTTCAAGAAACTCGAGGAGTATCTCTCCTAAAGCTTAGGTACGTGAACATGTTGGACACGCTGGGCTTTTCCTAACCTCTACGAATTCTATCGATGGTTCTAGAGCGTTTACGAAGATCATCTTCCCTATCGTAGGCTTACCAACGCCGGTAAGGATCTTGAAACACTCTACGACTTGTATCAACGCTACGAGACTCGTAACGAAACTCGTTACCGGAACCTCGCTTGGTTCGGGAGGATTCGATGGATATACGCATCGTAGGCAAGGTCCTCTACCTGGAACGACTACCAGTACCTGTCCATAGAAACCGTTGACGCCTCCATGTATGAGCGGAACGTTTTTCCTAACACATGCCTCGTTGAGTACGAATCTCGTACGCCAGTTATCGAGCGCGTCTATGACGATATCCACGTCCTTCACGAGATCGGAAACATTGTATTCCTCTATCCTGGTAGGTACCGGAATCGTTTCGATGAAGGGGTTCAACTCCTTCAATCTCCTAGCCGCCACCAAGGCCTTAGGCTTACCGATATCATCCTCGCTGTAGAGAAGCTGTCTATTGAGATTGCTACGCTTAACAACGTCGTGGTCTACGAGCACGAGCTTACCGATGCCTAGAGCCGCTAGATTCATTGCAACTACCGTGCCTAGACCCCCTACTCCCGCGATCAGCACCCTGCAACGCTTTAATTTTCTCTGAACATCTTCTCCAAACAACTTGATCTGTCTAGAGTAGCGTTCGAGCTCTAACTCGGTTAGCACGTATCCCTCGATTCGCTACGCTTAGCAAAGGTATAAGCTTGGTCTTGAGGAGGCTAGAGATATATACCTCGGGTCCCGAGGTATTCGTGGTGATCCCCGTGGAGGAGTTCATCGTTGCAACCACCGAACATGTTCCGGGTTACCGAATCAGGAAAGTTCTTGGAGTGGTTTGTGGAAGCGTTGTGATGGCTAAGCACGTAGGTAAGGATATCCTAGCCGCGCTTCGAAACATCGTTGGTGGAGAAATCAAGGAGTACACCGAGCTACTTGCGCAGGCTAGAAACATCGCTCTCCAGAGGATGGTCGAGAGAGCGAAGAGTATGGGTGCGAACGCTGTTCTCGGTCTAAGATTCTCAACGGCTGCAGTTACTAGCGGTGCTGCTGAGATCCTTGCCTACGGAACCGCTGTAGTGTTGGAGAAGGAGAGCTGATCCCATGAATAGACGCGTAGCTGTACTAGTACTATTCCTAGCAACTGCATTCGTGCTGGCTTACCTCATCGATTTCCTAGCATTGATCCCAGCTCTTCGAAGCCACGACAAGATGGCTACGCTCGTATTTGGTATCGCTAGGATGTACACGCCGTTCGTAGCTACGGTACTCGCCGTAAAGATGCTCGGTCTAAGCATCGGTAAGGGACTCGTTAGGTACGGTCTTCGTGGAGGCTTGGCTGAGTACATCGTTCTAGGAGCGCTGATTCCCTACGTTCTCTACGCGCTTTCCGTAGCCATAGCCGTAGTCATCGGCATGCGTATCGTTAACCCAGTAGAAGAGCTAGAATCCTTGGGAGCAAAACTACCCGTGGGTGGATACCTAGCTCTCGTCCTAGTCATGCTCTCGGCGCTGTTCAACGGTTCCACGATAAATACGTTGGCTGCTATAGGTGAAGAGATTGGTTGGAGAGGCTTTCTCTTGGGAGAGCTAGGGCCTAGGCTAGGTCTCTACCCGGCAGCCGTAGTAATAGGAATCGTATGGAGTCTGTGGCACGCACCTCTGATCCTATTCGCCGGCTACAACTATCCTCATCACCCCGATCTCCTAGGATTGACGATGTTCACAGCTATATGCATAGCGTGGAGCGTCATCATGTGTCAGCTACGAATCCTTGGCAGAAGCATACTGCCACCAAGCTTCATGCATGGAAACATCAACGCTATTGCAGGAATCATGCTCCTAACCTTCGAAGGAGACGAGATGTATACAGCGCCCCTAGGATTCCTAGGATTGGCGACGTCGATCATCGTCGCGCTTACCGTAGGCATGCTGGCGAGGAATAGGTTGAGATACGTCGAACTTTATGAGGGAAGCGAAGAGATTTTCAGTGATGTGGAGTACTAGCTATGAACCTCGACAACATCGTCGAGAAGCTCGTTAAGGACTTCAAATACTCGCTATACCAATTAACGGTGCTCAAGATACTGATCAACGAAGGTCCTCTGCACGGCTACGCAATCAAGAAACGCATCGAAGAGATTAGCTCTGGAAGGCTTAGACCTAGCGAGAGCACCATCTACGACATACTCAAGAGGTTGGAGAGGATGGGTTTGATAGAGAGCTATTGGTGTGCAAATCCTTTGGGAGGTCCTCTTCGAAAGTGCTACCGTGCTAAGGAGCATGCTCGCGAAGTGCTTGAGGAAACTCTGAAAGAACTTTCGTTGATACTCGAGGTGTTGCTACGTGAGTGAACCTATTCTCGACTACGCTCTGAACGTTGTCTGGATATCCATAGCCGTTGCAGCGCTGATATGCATAGCAGTATCGTTTTGGAGACCCGTACCATTCATAGGTTTCCGCGTAGGCTATGCCTACATCTCGAAGCGGTGCTGGAAGAAGATCAACATTGTTGCTGGTCTAGCGTTCTTATCGATAGCGTTGTCCGTACCCATACAGCGAATGGTAATGGATTCCGGAACGTTGATCCTACTACTTGCGTTGGAGATCGTTGTAGCTACGTGGATCCTAACCGAGGTTGCAGAACGTATAGCCGAACGCGAACTTCTAAGAATCGAGGATACATCTACGCAATGCGATTCACTCACTGAATTAAGGTCGTTGAAACCTTTTCCCATACTCGTAGCCGTAGCGTTAGCGATGCTCGTAGTGCTGATCATCGTAGCAGTACAAGAAGTTCCACGACTACCATCAACCGTAGCACTTCATTTCGGTCCCAACGGCGAACCGGATCGGTATGGATCGCGAGAAGAACTCTTAACATCTCTAATACTGTCGACGACCTTGATCTATTCGATCTATGCGTTGTTCATCTACCTAGGCGTGAAGAAACCCGAAGCATTCCACAAACCATGGCTAGGGATTGAAGGTGTTAGAAAGATCGTTGAAGCGCTCTACGCAATACTCACCTTGATAGCCGTGATCGTGGATTTCGCATTCATCGATACTATTCATTACAACGCTTACGGTAGTCACGTAGCGTCTCCCAATATAATGGTGCCGCTTACCCTAGGTTCGATATTCGTCCTAGTGCTTTACGCAACGATTATGTACGTAAGGTACTACCTGAAGAACTCTTGGCGTTCGTACAATGCTTTCCCTACGCCTCGACAAGAACCTTAGCTACGTTGACGAAAAGCATCGGATCTCGAGGTTAGCAAGGAACGTGGAGAGAACTCGTTGTGAGGAGTGTTGTAGAGGATGAGTACGTAGGGAACCACAATCCGAGGAGGGACGAATCGAGGAATCGTGAGCGATCACCGTTAGACCCCCTCGCTCCCTCCTTCGACCCCCTTGTCGGGGGGGCATCCGGGAGCCTCATCGGTTCCGCACTATTTTGGTGCTTGGGAGGTATATATGTTCTTCGCCTATGGCTACGCGTTTCGCTGTACTAATACGCTCTTCCTACCTAGCTTGTTTACGTGGTACTCTTGATGGTGTGTTTCGTCGATGAATCTGGTAACCTTAGGCGCTGTGGAACGCTGTGCGTAGCTATCGTGTGTTTCGATCGTGTCGAGGGTAAGCCCGTGGATTCCTACGGAAGGGATCTCGTCGACGAGATTCGGAGGAATCTCGGTGTATCGATGTGTCGAGAACTGAAGTATAGGATCGTTAAGAGGATCGCAAAGAGGTTGAGTCTCGACGTAGCTCAACTCGTTTCTATGATTGTTGATAGGTGTAGGTTTGTATCGTCCAAGTGCGTTCATCTAGACGATCCCTACCTATGCAGAAAGCGAGGTCTCGTCGAGGTGCTGCGAACTGCTTGCATCATCGATGACGTAGCTCTGGTCGTGTTGGACGAGAATCTAGTTGCTGGTAGGGATCGCGATGTTGGGTACGTCAAAAGATTCTCTGGTTGCGTACGTAGGATCAGGTTTGGTTCTAGCCACAGATTTCCTGGGATTCAGCTAGCCGATCTCGTAGCGGGATTCTGTCGCGAAAACTATGCTCTATGCGTATCGATGGATATCGCTTAGTAGTACTCGCTCCAAACTTCTTCGATCTCTACGAGACGTGGATTCTCGAGCTCTGCTAGGTACCTCCTGACGATCTCGATCGCCTCATCCATGCCTACCTCAACGAACTTAACACGGTATCCGGGAGCGCACTGCGCAAGCGTATCGACATCGGGAGGAAGTACGTGTATAGCAACTGCGTAACCACCCGTGGTCTGTGCATCCGCCATCAACACGATCGGCTTTCCATCGGGTGGTACCTGCACGTATCCACGATCCGTGGCTACGCTGATGAGTCTACCCAAACTCTTTGCATGTTCGAGCTCCGGACCTTCCAATCTGTAGCCCATTCTATCCGATTTCTCGCTAACAACGTAGATGCTGGAGAGGAGTTTGGGAAGATCTTGCTCGAGTAGATCAGCATGTATGCCCCTCGTTGCTCTTAGCTCAACCACTCTATCACTGCTAGGAATCCTCATCTTGATGTGTTCCGGAACGGTTTTCGAAGCTAGCGTTCTCCAACGTTCTTCGAGATCCACGGGCTTGCCACGAATCCTATCTCCTGGTTTTAGGAGTCTACCTTCGTATCCTCCGAAACCAGCTCTGTAATACGTTGAGTAGCTACCCATGATCTTCTCAACATCGATCCCTCCAGCAATCGCTAGGTACACTACGAAACCTCTTCGAGGAGGTTCTACAACGATTCTAGATCCTTCACGTACCCATACGGGTCGCCACATCTCGACGGGGGTCCCATCAACGAGGATACGGGTCTCGGCACCCGTGAACGCGAGTATGGTGTTTCTAAGTACTTTGAATACGAAGTTTCCGCCAACGATCTCTATAACGGCTTCCCTAGGATCGTTGCCTACGAGAGCATTTGCGTACGCAGCGGAGATCCTATCCATTGCTCCGGATACCGGGACTCCTAGGGCTCGATAACCGTACCTACCGAGATCCTGTACCGATGCATGGATACTCATCTCGATCTCGATCAGCTCCATAGCTACTGCACCTCTTCCACGAACTTGCCTAGCAAGC
Source organism: Desulfurococcales archaeon (assembly GCA_027066265.1). Taxonomy (GTDB): domain Archaea; phylum Thermoproteota; class Thermoprotei_A; order Sulfolobales; family Ignisphaeraceae; genus JAADCV01. The sequence continues at coordinate 326 of JAMOOB010000227.1, read as the reverse complement.
GATTGAATTCCTCGTATTTGATTGGGTAGAACTCGACGAGGTCTCCAGGTCTTATAGGTGTTGGTGGATCTCTCTTCGGATCGAATGTCTTGACCGGCGTTCTTCCAATCAATCTCCAACCACCAGGACTCTCAACACCGTAGATCCCAGTCTGCTTACCAGCTATACCAACGGATCCCGGAGGTATCTTGGTACGCGGTGTTTGTAGTCTTGGAACCGCTATCCTATCATCTACATCGCCTAGGTATACGAAACCCGGTGTAAAGCCCAGCATGTAGCATACGTACGTCTTCGATGTATGTATCTTCACAACCTCTTCCTCGCTC
>JAMOOB010000226.1 GCA_027066265.1 Desulfurococcales archaeon | reverse complement strand
TACTACCGCGATGTGTGGAAGTACGTACCTAAGAGCGTTGGCTAACGAACGTTCCACGACGTAGTTTTGTTTCAAAAACCTTTTTCTTACTCTCAACTTCGGAGCTCTGAACGATCTCTATGCGTGATGGGCATGGATATAGCTATCCGCTTCCTAGGAGGTTTCCGTGAACAGGGTAGGTCTTGCATAGCTATCGAGTACCGTGGAAAGGTCTACGTTCTCGATGCAGGGATCAAGAAGGTCTACGCACGCTACTACGGCGAACCGCCGTACCTCGACATGATCGATGTCGACAGAATCGAGTGCGTAGTCGTGTCGCATCTACACGAAGACCATCTGGTGATGGTTCCGTACCTAGTGAGGAAGGGGTTTAGTGGAGCTATCTACATGTCGAAACCTACCTACGAACTCGGTAGGAAGAACCTCGTTAAGTGGGCTAAGATATTCGAGGAAGATGGTAGGAAGCTGTACAGCATGGAGGACGTTGATCGTACGTGGAAGCTCGTCAAGACCGTGGGTATAGGTAACGAGATCTGTGAAGGAGATGCATGCTTTAGGTTCTATCGCGCTGGTCACGCTGTTGGAGCTCTATCGATAGAAATCGAGATCGGTGGTAGGAGGATACTGTACCTCGCTGATGTCGATAGGGGTTCCCGCGTCGTGAAGGATCTCGACGTACCTACGAACAAGAGCTACGATCTTGTCGTGATCAATGCTTCGTACGGAGCATCAACGTTGGATAGGTATGCTCAGGAAAAGCTATTCATCGACACGATATGTAGATACCTAGACAACGGTTTCAGCATACTCGTACCGCTTACCGCTGTTGGTAGAGGTCAGGAAACGCTCTCCATTCTATGGAGTTACCGAGAGATCCTTGGCGATGCTACGCTGTTCGTACACAGATCGATCATGGAGGGCTTCGAAACCTTGAGCAAGTACCCCGAGTTCGTTAAGGAAGAGATCGCTGAGCTTAAGAAGAGCATCGAGTCGTGGAGCAACGTACATAGCTTTAGCGATGCAGAGGAGATCGTGGACGATGTTCGTCGAGGTGGTAAGATAGTTCTCGCTCCGGATCTCATGCTCATGACCGGTGCGTCGAGGAAGATCTTCGAGACGTTGAAGGACTGGGATCGACTCCTAGTAATATTGACGGGGTACCAAGCACCGGGTACCATAGGTAGATCTCTACTCGAGCTCGGTAAGCATGGCGTTGCTAGAATAGGTCAAGAACTCGTTTCGATTAGGTGTAGGGTTGCTGAAGTACCTCTGAAGATGCATTTCGATCTATCCGAGAACGTAGCTCTCGTAAAGCAACTCAACGTATGGGGAGAGCCAAGGATCGTGCTTCACCACGGCGAAGAACCTAAGACGTTGGAGCTCGCTCACTACCTATCAAAGCTCATTACTCCGGAAAGAATTTGGATACCGAACGTACCTTCGACGTACTATCTCTAGGTGAGAGTATGGAGATCAAATGGAAGCCCAAGGAGTTCCACCGAGCAATGGTGCTGATCCTCGACGGTGTAGGCGATAGACCTCTACCCGAACTCAATGGATTAACACCTCTGCAGGTAGCTAGGAAACCCCACATCGATTGGATTGCATCTACCGGCATCACGGGCATCATGGACGTTATCGAGCCCGGCGTTAGACCCGGTACGGATACGGGTCACCTAGCGCTGTTTGGGTACGATCCGTACAAGTTCTATCCGGGTCGTGGTCCTCTCGAAGCTGCTGGCATAGGTGTTCCACTGAATTCAGGTGATGTAGCTATTCGATGCAATATCGCTACGGTTGAGGAGAAAGAGGGGCAGCTCATTGTAATCGATAGGCGTGCAGGTAGGATTAGGGGTAGGGACGTGGAGGAGCTCGTGAAGGCTCTGA
>JAMOOB010000225.1 GCA_027066265.1 Desulfurococcales archaeon | reverse complement strand
CGAGGATGGTGAAGATCTTCTGGGTACCCGTGAAGGGTAGGGTCGTCGACGGTCTTGGGGAGGGAGCGCGTTACGTAGAGCTCTACTCTGAGCAGATACGTAGAATCCTTGGCATGGATCCCTACCCCGGTACCCTCAACCTCGTAGTGGATAGGTTCGTTGCCGAGAAGCTATTCGATCCACGCAACAAGGTGTACGTGATTCCACCACCGAGACCTGGTCTCGGAGAGGTATATGCATGGCCAGCCTTCGTAAGAACCGAGCCCTGCCTCGCAATCAAGCCTAGGATCACTAGGCACGGTATCGAGATCATCGAGATCGTGTCCTCTAGACACCTAAGATCGTGGCTAGGGCTCTCCAACGACTCCATCGTCGAGGTGTTGGTGGGCGTTCCAACACCTTGATACTCGTTCCATAGCTGTTCCAAGACCGTTCGCACCTCTGTTCGTATCTACCCCCGAACACCGGAGCCTTTCCTCGGGGATCGCGATGGGTGTCTCGAGAACCCTCGCTCTAGGGCTCGTCCTCCTACTAGTAGTACCGATCCTAGGGATAGGGATCAACTACGGTGTTGCAGAGACGATTCCAAGCGATGAGATGGTGGCTAAGAGATGGCTGTGGATCGTCAACAACTCGATACAGAAGCTGAAGGCTAGGCTAGAAACTCTGGCGAGCAAGACCAACCTAAGTATCAACGTTAGCGAAATCGAGGAGAAGATCAGCGCTCTCGAACAGGAGCTGAGGAAGGCTGCCGAACTCATTGACGAGGGTAGGTATAGCGAAGCTATTGCGCTCCTCAAGACCTTAATGACGGAGATCAGCGAACTATGGAGAGAAGTGCTTAGCTACGCCGAGGAACATCCAAGGATACACAACGCTACGATCGCTGTAGCCGAATGGTTGAGGGTACAGATCGCTGCTCTCGAAAACGTAATCGCTAGGCTGGAGAACGTAACGATGCAGTACGTGAATGCTAGCGATCTGAAGGAGCAGGTGTTGGAGATCCTAAACATTGCTAAGAGCAAGCTCGAGGAAGCTAAGAACCTGCTCAACACCAGCAACGTCACCCCCATAATCGTTGTCAAGGCAAGGAAGCTGGTTACCGAAGCCAAGAGGCTCGTAGTCAAAGCATCGATAATGCTGAAGAGGTACTGGCTCGCTCTACGCGTAGCCAAGATCATGGAGCTCAAGATCGAGAAGCTCAGGACGAGGCTCGGACTAGCGATAAACCTAACGATGAACCTATCCGACATCGCTAAGCTGCTCAACATGACTAGGCTCCTACCGGTAATCAACGAGACTCTCGAGAAGCTTAGAGAGATTTACCAGAACTTAAGCAACATCAACCTAAGCAACGTAGCTGATCGAGATCTTGCAGAGATCAAGGAGATTCTCAAGCAAGCTGCTCGAGAACTAAAGCGTGGAGCGATAGCGGAGAGGAAACACATCAAGTTCGTGATACTGAGCTCGGAGCGCGCTATGAAGAAAGCTCTTCGAGAACTCGACAACGTTTCGAAGGAGCTACCACCGATAGCTAGAGGAGTAGTGAAGGGATTACTCAACGAGATAAGGAAAGCTATGAGCGATAGACACGCTATGAAAGCAAAGCTCGAGTGGCTCAAGAGCCTCTGTCACGAAGTCAAGAACAAGCTACACGAATACTCGCAGCACTTCAAACACGATAAGCATCTATGCAGATGCATCGAGAAGATCGAGAAACTCGTTGAAGCTCTAGAGAAGCTATTCGAACTACTCAAGAACTTACCACCACCACATCCACATAGGTAACGCTACCAAGCTTCTCAACCCCTACCCAAACCCTTTTTCCTGGGATCGTGTTGGGTAGAGAACCTTTCCTAAAGGTTTTGGCTAGGGAAGTTCTTGGTCCGGAGA
>JAMOOB010000224.1 GCA_027066265.1 Desulfurococcales archaeon | reverse complement strand
CGATTCTATCTATGGCTCGAGCTACTTCGAGTACGTAACCGTGAGCTACACGGTTCCCACAGATATACCGATAGAGAAGAGAACGTACGTAGAGCTTGTGCTGAACGTAGTTCCCTCGGATCCCTACGGATTCATCTACCTCTACTACGGTACCGGGAGCGGGAGCTTGATCGAGCAGGTGCAGACCAAGTCATCCCTGGATCCAGCGACGGAAATCATCGATCCTTGCTCCATCGTTCAGCTCAGGAACCAGTTCGTAACACCCACGACTACACCTCCAGCTACCGCAACCAGTACAAGTAGGTTCACGTTCTCGTGGAGCGTGAGCTACAGCTTTCCGCGGTTCAGCGTTGTTCCTCCGTCGATGGTGTTCGAAACGCCGAAGATGTACACCGAGCGAGGAATCTTGATGCTCGCGCTCTTTCTCGGTCTCTACGTGATCTATAGCAGGATCTTCGGCGCGTTCCAGGCATTGGTTGCCTCCGGAGCGATATCGTTCCTCGTAGCGTTCATGCTCTTCGGCTTCGATTGGACTACGATGGTGTTGATGACGCTAGCCTTCGCCGCAATAGCTGCCTGGAAAATCCTTGGAAAGTAGAGCTGTATCCAATACCCACTCTTCTTTTATGCGTTTAACGACCTCGATGTGGGCTAGCTTTGTAACTACCTACGCTCTACTCATTGCGTTTCCTGAGCGCTAATAGGATGGAGATGTTCGTTGCTAACCGTATCGCAAGCTCATCGAGTCTCGTACCGGTTTCTACCAACCTACCTAGCTGAGGTACGTGGAGCGCGTTAACGATTGCGAGAACGAGTAGCAATACGAGGATCCTCCTCTTAGTAAAGTACCTGTGTATGCATGGAGCTAGAGCGTATGGGGTAGGGAACTGTAGGTGGAGGAAGAACGTGGTTGGAAAGTGCTTATCGATATCGTAGTAAAGTATCACTACGTATTCCCTAGCATCGCACGCGAGAAGCTCAACGAAGAGCGTCTTCTCTAGGAATGCTGGTAGAGGTTCTCTTCGGAACCTTAGGTACGTTAGCGCGTCTAGGACTAGGTACGACGCCAATGCATCCCATAGATAGTGATGCGAAAGGAAGCAGTAGACGTGCCACGAAGCTATGCCTACGATAACGAACTCCCTCAGCCACCCAGCGTTCTTTCCGAGGCATCCATAGCTACAGTTCGTGTAGAGAGCGATCAGCGTCGCTATACCCAGATCCTGAAGAACAGAAGCATCGACCGTATACACGAACGTCGCGAAGCAAGCACGCAACGCAAGGAATAGCAACGCTAGATACCTCTGCTCGTACGTACGTGCGAGAAGAACCGTGTAGATCAATGCAAGAACGTTCACAACAACGATACGAAGAGCGCTATGCATCGACACGGCTCCGTACCGAGGATACCGAAGTAGAAAACTTCTATAGTGCACGTATTTACATATTCATTACAAATTTCGGGCGGGTTTTGAATAGTTTCGGCTATACTACCCGTGCACAATTGAACGCGTTCAAAACTTTTTACATAGATAAGCGAAACGTTTCATGTAAAAAGAGTTGAACATATGTGCAGACCCGCGGAAAGAATTGATGTTTGTGAGAACCTGCTTCTCGTGTCCACAGCTGTGGAAATGGTGTGCTTATCGCACGATGTCGAACCCCATCTTGATGTTGGCTAGGGGTGGTCGTAGTGGTGCAGGTGCGTTGATCTGTAGCAATACGTATTGCCTATTCATGAGTTCTCTGAGCGTTATGGATATGATATCGAAGTTCTGCTGTAGGTTCCTTACCTGGGTCTCGATCTCTTCCTTGGTTATGGTTCTGCTCCTTATCCTAGCCTTGATCTCGCGTATGTACTCTCTCTGCACCGCGAAGAGTATCTCCGCGAACTGCGATATTCTATCTAT
>JAMOOB010000223.1 GCA_027066265.1 Desulfurococcales archaeon | reverse complement strand
TGAGCTGTTGCCGGCATGAATGGGTAGAGCATGGATACACCGATGCGAAGCGCTTCGAAAGCGTTGTACAGAGGTTTCTCTGGGTTACTGCATCTCCACGGCTCGGTTCTGTTGAGGTATGCATTGATCTCTCTGAATACGTCGAAGATCGCGATCAGAGCTTCGCTGAATCGGAACCCTTCCATAGCTTCCCTAGCGCGGTTCACAGCCTTCGCAACAACGTTGCTGAGCTCCTCATCTATTGGCTGCGGCGATACCACGCCGTTCAACTTCTTCAGTGCTAGTACGCCGAGTCTCCTAACCAGGTTTCCGAAGGTATCGGCGAGCTCCGAGTTGTAGGCAGCGTCAAGCTGCTCTACGCTGAACTCGATGTCTTTCTCGAGGCTTGAGAACCTCATGAGTAGGTACCTCACGGGATCGGCACCGCCATACCTCTGAACGAGCTCGTCTATCGTAACGACGTTGCCAGCACTCTTACCCATCTTCCTACCTCTCAACACGATGAATGCGTGTACGATCAGCTTCCTAGGCGGTGGAAGATCTAGCATTGCGAGGAGTGCGAACCATACAGCGGTGTGGAACCACAGAATGTCTTTCCCAATGAAGTGGTGGACGTTGGGCCACCAATACCTAAGCCTCTGCTCATCCCTTCCGTAGCCGATCGCCGTTACGTAGTTCAGCAACGCATCGATCCATACGTACACCGTGTGCCTAGGATCCCAGGGAGCTTCGATACCCCAGTAAACCCTTTCCCTAGGCCTCGTAATCGATAGATCCCTCAACCCCTCCTTCTCCAGCTTCGCGAGCACCTCCCTAGCATAGCTACGAGGAACAACGATATCGCTCTGCAAAACCTTCTTCACGTAGTCTTCGTACTCCGAGAGCTTGAGGAAGTACGTCTCTTCCTCAACGAACTCCAGCTCCTTGCCGTGTATGGGACACAGCTTCTTCCCCTCCACAACTACGTACTCATCCTCCGAATAGAACTTCTCGCAGCTCGTACAGTACCAACCACGGTACACACCTCGGTAGATCAGTCCCTTGCTATGGATGTAGCTCAGAGCCTTCCTAACGCCCTCCACGTGGTAGTCGTCGGTCGTCCTAATGAAGTGGTTGTACGATATCTCGAGAAGCTTCCAGTACTGCTTGAAGATCTCCGACATCTCGTCGACGAAACTCTTCGGATCCTTACCACGCTTCTCAGCTTCGCGCTGAAGCTTCAACCCATGCTCGTCCGTACCCGTGAGGAAGAACACATCGTCTCCGAGAAGCCTCCTCCACCTAGCAACGACGTCCGCCATCACAGTTGTGTAGGCGTGGCCGATGTGAGGCCTATCGTTTGGGTAGTAGATCGGTGTCGTAACGTACGTAACACCCATTTTCGCCACCTCACGAGAGAGACCTTGGACAAAGCCTTTAAACCTCATAAACCCTTCCACTAAACGACTTAAGCTAAGCTTAGCGGGCGCCTCCGCTCGGTATGCACCCAACGGCCCCGCTGTATCGCGGGGCTGGATGAGGGTGCTAATCCGGGCGGAGGCACAGAAGATATGTAGATACGTTTTCACTGTCTTCTCAAGCCTTTTCGAAGGCTAGCTACTCAATTCTCTGATTCTCGTCGGAAGGCTCGACTAGCAACAGTGATCTAGATCTAGTGCATCGAGCGTTGATGTACGATGCGGATAGTGGTACGTGGATCGTCTACGATACGTCTCCTCACTGCAACGAGTGGAGCTACGCCGTACTCAACGTTTGGATGGCGCATAAACTCCTCAAGATGGGTACGGGCAAGGTTCTAACCAACGGAAGCTTTCTAATCGTTAAGAGTGCCGACGAAATGTCGTTCCACCGAACCGTTGTAGATTCCTCAACTTGTCGAGAACTCTACGATGCGGATTACTGCGTAGGTGTAGATG
>JAMOOB010000222.1 GCA_027066265.1 Desulfurococcales archaeon | reverse complement strand
ACGCGATGTATCGTGCACGGTCAGGGATCTCAACGTGGATCCTAGCCAAGTGCATTGGATCTACCTAAACCTCGTGACCGGTAGGTACCGCTTCGAATACGTTAGCGGAACAGATGTGAGGTACCTCGAGGGGAGAGCAACCTTCATCTTCGAAAACAGTACGCTGGATCTATCAAGGATGAGCTGGGATCAACGATACGGGCTAGGACCGGTAGTGATCTTCGTGAATCCGTACTTCGCTACGCAGAACTACACGATACACGTAATAGATATCCACGGCAACGATCATAGCTTCACTCTAGAGAAGCTCGTGGATAGCGTTGAGCAGGTATCCATGGATATAGTAGCGCTGTGGGAAGATCTGTGGTGGCCTAACACGTCGTCCGATCTAGACAACTACGTAGATCACGTCGTTAGGCTAACCGTGTTCGTAAACAACACCGCTAGGATAGAGGTGATCTCTGCATCTGGGTGCTATCTACACATGTTCATGCTTAGCCCACCGAGCTTCGAAGAGGTTGAGAAGATCGTTGAAGAGTACCAGGAGAACGGTCATAGACTCGATGCGGAGAGCGGAGTAGTGTACGTTAAGAGCCATGGTGCTGCGATACCACCGCTCGATCCATACGATATCTGGGATCCCGTGAACGGTGAATGGGTTTCGAAATGGCCACCGGTGTTCTATAGGTAGGCTACTTCTCGAGTCTTGCTATGAAGAATCCTTCGCATTGATCGATGTGTGGGTACGTACGTGCAACCACGTTCCATACGCTGTAGCTTCTGTATCCACGCGATGCTGGTATGCGTGGATCGACGGGTTTATGCTCAACGCCTTCGTTGAGAAGCTTCATCACGACCTCCTCTCCTTCTATGGGTAGTATGCTGCAGGTTGCGTAGGTGATGATATCAACGTACTTAGCTACGTTCTTAAGCATGCCGAACTGTATGGTGCTCATCTTCATGGGTACGCGTTCGCTTCTAAGGAAGATCTTTATCGATGGATCCTTGGGAACAGCACCACTGCTACTACACGGAGCATCGACGAGCGCTGCATCGGCTCTCCTAGCGAATGCAAAGGTCTTGCTATCGGCGAGAACAAGCTCAACTCTATCGATATCAACCCCGTACTTCTTCAACAGCTTCTTCATGTTCATCAATCTTCGAAGCGATAGATCTATCGCAACGATGCGTGCTCGGTTCTCGGTTAGCTGCATGATGAGCGAAGTCTTGATCCCGGGAGCAGCAGCAACGTCGTATATAGTCATCCCGGGCTCGGGCTTTAGCGCGAGGACCGTTAGTACGCTAGCTCTATCCTGGATAATCGCTAGCCCCTGTCTAAACAACGAGATGTTTCGAACAGGTTTCGGACTACGAACGATCTTTACGAGGAACGGGATCCTCTTATCGACTTCGAACCTAACACCCTCCTTCTCGAGGATCTTCAGAGCTTTGTCGAGATCTATCCTAAGCGTGTTGATCCTCATCCACACAACGCGTCTATTCATAGCATCGAGCATCGACTCCACGAAGCTCCTATCCTCTACTCTTAGCAAGGCTTCGTATAGCCACCTAGGGTAGGAGAGAGCGATCCAGGGTTCTGAGCTTCGTAGCTCTTCGTAGACTTCCTCGATCTTCGGAAGATCTCGTCGAACGCTCTTCCTGAGCTTGGAATCGATTCGAAGACCTAGCTCCTGCGCCTTGAGGTAGAGGAAAGCTCTTGCAAGCATTCGGTAAGAGTAGCTCTTCCTAATCCTCTCAACGACGTTCTTCACCATTATGTAGTTGGAGATGAAGCTGTGAGCAATGTTGTACATATCTTCGCGAGTCAGTTCCCTAGTACTACACTTGATCCTTCGACAAACGAGCGTGAATGCACGATCGAGGGATACGCGTTTCCTCTCTATGACGTACGCAACGTTGGATAGCACG
>JAMOOB010000221.1 GCA_027066265.1 Desulfurococcales archaeon | reverse complement strand
ACATCTCGATCCGAACCCAGTAATCGCAACGTTTATATCCCGCTCATTGGAGCTCACCGAGTTCGATGCGTAGGAGCTTCATCTTGGTTCTAGCATGCTCTTCCGCTATGGATGTATTCATCGCTACGTGGATCGCTATCTACGCACCGTACCTACGTTCGATCGGTATCTCTCCGCAGGTCTACGGATTGCTTGGATCTATCTCGAGCTTCGCTTCGTTGCTGGGAACCTTCTTGCTGAGCTTCGTTGTTGATAGGATCGGCTTCGTCAAGACCATCACCATCTCCACGGCTCTGCTCGGCGTTCTCCAAGCCGTTGTAGGCGTTTCGAAGAACTTGATCGTGCTCGCCGTAGCGATCTTCTTCCTAAGCTTCGTTCGATCCATCAACACGCTCGCTATCGAGACCTACGTCTCCTACGTCTATCCACGGAGGTTGGAGGAAGCGTATAGCTACCTCTACGCAGTGCTCAACATCGCTTGGGCGGTGGGTGCGTTCCTAGCGTTTCTACCCGACTACCTAGCCAACGCCATGGGTATGGGTAGGGTAGCGATCTACTCGTACTCGATGGTTCTCTGCGGAACCATTGTCGCGATCCTCTCGATCCCTCTATCAATGCTGGAGGAGGCTAGGGATGCGTCTAGCCATAGAAAGAGCTTCCGTGAAACGCTTCGCGTATTCCCAATCGTTGGTAGAGCGATTGGATGGATACTGATCTCGGAGGTTCTGATAGGTTTCGGAGCTGGGTTATCGATACACAACATCGATTACTACCTCGTGCTGAAGTACCGCGTCGGTAGTAGCGGTACGGGGCTTCTCCACGGACTCGAAGCGCTGGGTCTCTCCCTACTGATGCTCGCCATGCCTAGGCTTAGCGCTAGGACCGGTGGTGCGGTACGGACCTACGTCCTCGTAGCATCTACTTCGATACCCCTACTCCTAGCGTTGACGATGGTGAACAGCTACCCGATAGCCGTAGCACTCTTCGCAGCGAGAACCATCCTCATGAACGCAGCATCGCCGCTCTTCACAGCGTTCGTAGCGAAGATCGTCGATCCACGACACCGAGCGCACGCCTTGTCGATCCTAAGCCTAGCCAACACCATCTCGCGAATACCAGCGAGAAGCTTGGGTGGCTACCTCATGGCTATCGATATCGAGGCACCGTTCAGGATCACGGCGATGATCTACAGCGTAGCTCTATCACTCCTAGCACTAAGGTACTGGAGATACGAAGAACGTGAAGGTAGTTCTAGCGATACCTAGAAACTTCGTCGTACAGCTACGGCTCTACGTCGAACGATTCCGCTTCATTACGTAGCGATGAAGAGCGTATCACAGATGCAACCAAGCAACGCTTTGCATATCTAGGAATCGAGTTCCCTGAACGAATGGTAGCGCTGTCGAGGAGCGCTCTACTTGCTAGAGATGAATGCGTTCTTCGACTCGATCGAAGCTCTTCCGCATCGCTAAACAGTACTGGGAACCAACGAGGTATTCTTCTTCTAGCTCTAGAGCTCAGCAAAGTATTATACGTAGCTAGGTAGAGACATGTTTGGAGAACTTTGAGGAGAGCCATATCTATCGCAGCACTGCTAACCCTACTCCTCATCGCTACCATCACGACGATCTCTACGCAGATCCGGATCGAGATCACGATAACGAATCCCAACAGCTACGATCTCGTTGATTACCAGGTTAAGGTTGATCTATCCAGCGTTCTCAACGATCCCAAGCCTCTGAAGATCGTTGACGAGAACGGTAATCCAGTTCCGTTCTGCTTCGAGCAACCCAACGGCGAATGTGGTACGGTGCCGAGCCTAGTCGTATGGATAAGGGTTCCGAAGATCCCGGCAAAGGGAAGAATCGTGCTCTACGCAATCGTTGGTACGAACAATGCTGCGACGGGAGACAAGGTGTTTATTTTCTACGACGATTTCGAGACGACGAGCTATACATGGAGCTGCACCGGCAAGTGCAGCAATGTCTATAAGAACAATGGAAAGCTGTACGTAGATGCACTCGATGGAGGGTGGTACTACTGCAATGCCTATCCATCTGGAAAGACCTTCGTTAGACCGTTCATCGTAGAGGCGTTGATGAAATACAGCGCTCCCGACTATCCAGAGAGTATCTTCGTGAGTCAGGATCCCGACAACGTTCTACCCACTAGTGGACACAACCTCGGTCCTGGATACCGTTACTGGCCTTCGAAGAACGCTATTAGTGTCTACAATGGGTTGGCGGGTTGGTCCATAGGCGATGGAATCGATAATCCTTACGACGATTTTTACCTTGTTAAGTTCGTTGTTGGTGTCAACGGTAAGCTTCATGGGGAAGTCGTTGGGTACAACGATGTGGATGCTAGCAACGATGAGTATAGCAGACCATTCTACCTACTCTTCATAGACTGTGGAAACGATTACCAACCCCTAGTGATTGAATGGGTTAGGGTTAGGAGCTACGCTGATCAAGAACCTTCCATAGTCCTCGAACTTGTTAAGGAAGGAAGTGGCGGTGGTGAGATGGGTGGTTGGGCAGAGTCTATGTATGGATCCATAGCTCTTCTCGTAGCTCTAGCGCTATTCATAACCATGACCATGCTCTTAACTAGGGAGGTGCGGAACCTAGTAGCAACGTTGTAGACCAAGGTGTTGGAGAGGCGCTGAACGTTGTGGTTGCGAGCCTAGACGAGTTGTCGACTACGTTCATAGCAGTAGAGTAGAGACCTAGAACTAGCTGAAGCCTTTCTTAGGTATTCTTTCGAGTAATCCTTGAGATTCTGGATCTGCTGGTGGTAGGCATACGTGGAGCTATGGGACTAGGTCTTGGTAGCTAAGCACTTTGATTCCGAAGCGTTTCTCGAGTTCTTCTCTACGAGAAAGTATGTCGCGATCTTCGGTTGCTAGCTCCTCTCTCAACGCTATTGCTGTAGCCACGATTATGCAGTCTATGTAGTCGTCGAGGATCTTACGTAGTTCGTGAGCTATCTCAATTATGTCGGTTCGGTAGAAGGGAATTACCTGGAAGGATCTAAGTATGACGTCTACAGCTTTCGCAACGTCTTTCGGTGGTATGCCTAGCTTAGCAGCTTTTGCTTGTAGTTCGAATAGAGAGATTAGGCTTAGCTTAAGATCGCAAAAACCGATGCTTTTCCTAACCCTACCCTCAGCGATCGCTCTAAGTAGATCGGTCTTCACACCTATTCTTGCAAGCGGTAGTATGTACGTTGTATCGATGATCATCGTTCTTCGAACCTCTTGCTAAGCTCTCTACGTAGCTCATCAACTTGGTTCTGATCTACGTACACAATCTTCTCTGAATAGATTAGCCGAAGCAATTCCTCTACAGCACTTAGCCTTTCCCTCAACAACTCGTTCAACACTCTAGAGATAGCTCTAGCCGTACCGTACCTCCTAACGCTTTCTCGAACCAGCATCTCGTACACATCATCGTCGAGAACGACGGTTGTGCGCCTAGGCATACAGACACCTATGCATATAGATGCAGAAAGCCTATTAAAAGACCGTGGAAGCACCTACAAACTACGTGTTGCCCAGAAATGCTTAGCATGGATAGGGGCAGCTTCTGTAGGTTCTCTAATAATCAACGATTTAATCCGAAGCGCTGACACGGTTTACAGCATGTTTATTACGGTGATACACGTAGGTATACCTAGGTATACGGAGGTATGTCGGTGACCGTATCCGTAAAGGTTAGGAAGGATGTGCTTGAGCTAATCGATAAGATGGTTAGGTACGGTCTTGCTCGTAGCCGTTCACACGCTATAAACATACTGATTGAGAGAGGATTGAAGGAGATTAGAAGTGAGATCGAGTTCTGGGAGAAGGTTTATCGAGATGTTGAAGAGTTTGAGAAGCAGGGGTACGTGGTTAGACACGGCTTGCTTAACAAGGTTCTTGAAGAGGATCGAGGTCGATGATATACCTCGACACGTGCGTTATCGTATCGGCTATAGACGAGCTAGATCCCAACCATAGCAAGGCATTGAAGTTGCTTGCAGAACTCGGTAACGAGGAAAGAGTTGTGAGTAAGCTAACCCTTGTTGAGCTAGCATCCGTGTTCACGAGAGCTGGTCTCGATAAACCTCTTGCATTAGCTATCTACGCTATCAGAAGAGTTGGTGCAAAGATCATCGATCTAGATTTCGATGAAGTTCTAAATCAAGCGTTTAGATATGCATACGAGCTACGTCTAAGGACTCTGGATCTACTACACGTAGTTTCGTGCAAGATTGCTGGAGCTACTCGTTTCGCAACATTCGATAGAGACATAGTTTCGAAGTCTGTACACATACGCAGAGTTCTAGGGATAGACATCGTATCGCTATAACGATGAGGATGGATACGACCATGATCCAAAGCCTTCAGAGACCATTGATAGCGCAACGTACTTCATATACATAGACTTGCTTATCGAAAATGCTACGGTTTCAATCCGTTTTCGAGCTGAAAGGCCTTCAGAGATTCTAAGTTCGTTATAGTCTTTGAGTACAGCTACATCTTCACCTATAGCTAAGGCAAAGTCTTTTGAATCTATCGTTAAGGAGGATGCGTCTACATAGCTTAGGTAGATCGCATTCTTCCTAGCCTAATCGAACCACTAGGCTCATCAGTAGCGCTAGAGTCGTCGGTGCATGGAGAGCTTTATGACTTCAGCAGCTTTGGCTCGGTCATCTCTTTGCTTAGCTCGCGGTATCTATGCGAAACGTGCTGAGGGTCTGCACACATAGTCGATGGTTCGATGTTTGCGATGTTCGTACAGGTTTTAGTATCTGGATGCGTTTGCGTACTCGATGAACCATGAAACCCTTCCTAGAGGTCGTGATGACTCGGTGTAGCGTACGTAGGTTTCGACCCGATCCAGTACCCGACGATGTTCTGGCGAAGATCCTTGAAGCAGGTATTCGTGCTCCTACTGCTGGTGGTGGCGAGCAGTGGTTCTTCATCGTGGTCAAGGATTTGGAGAAGCGTAGAGCGATACATAGACTTCTGCTTGAAGCGCATAGACTCTACGCATCGAAGGTACTTAGAGAACCTCTTCCAGTGGAAAAGCTTGAGAAGTGGATGCGTAGGATCGAGGAAGGTATGTACTTCGCTCCCATCTACATAGCTGCATATATAGATCTTAGGGAGAGGCTGTACCGAGACGAGTTCTACGAGTTCGAGAAACTCATGGCTGTGCAGAGCCTTGCTGCCGCCATCGAGAACATGCTGCTGACTGCTCACGCCATGGGTTTGGGCGGTGTTTGGCTAGGGGTACCTCTGCTTCTCCGAGAGAAGTTCGATGAAGTTCTAGAACCTCCTCCAGGATGCGAGCTACAGGCGTTGATTGCTCTCGGATATCCAGCGGAAGAGGTTGGGCCTAGGAAGAGACGCAAGGATTTGTCTAAGGTCGTTAAGATGATCTAGAACGTTTCTCGAAGCACAGCGATGGGTATTCACGGATTCGAGAACTACATCAATGCTAGGAGAATGGCTACGGTTGCTGGTACGGTGAGTTCGTCTAGGTACCATACCGGAGTCAAGCTCTCTACCACCATCGATGCGAAGGCTACGACTAGGCTTGGGGAGAGCTCTATCCCTGCAACGATGTAGCAAAGGATCGAGGTCGCTAGCATCGCTAGGAAGCCTCCCAAGGTCTTCCTATCGCTGTAGGGAAGCTTTGCTATACCCATCGCCTTCCCAACGATTGCAGCGGCAGCATCGCCGAAGCTAGATACCATGATTGCTGCAGCAGCTTTCTCTGGTGGTAGGAACGCTATTATGAGTACGGTCGCGGACCAGAAGATGACCGTACCGATGAACGTCTTCTTCTCGATCTCTTCCCTCCTCGCCATGATGTGGAACGTGTGGGTAGCTATCGGTATCGGTCTCCTAATCAATCCAGCTAGGTACAGCTCGTTCAAGGTGTAGAGAACTAGGAAGAGTATCGCTATCGGTATCGCAACGATCTTGCCGAGCCACACAACTATGGGTATCGCAGCGAAGCCCGGTATCGTATGTATGCTCTTCCTCTTGATCTCCTTCAGCACCGCCTCTCTATCCATACCACAGCAACTCGATGAAGGGAGGAATATAGAAGGTTTACGCATATCGAGAAAAGGTTCGTTAGGTATAGACGCTCATCGCTTTCTCGAGCTCTCGATACGTCTCCACGATGCTCTCCACGATCGAGTACTTAACGTTGGTTCTCAGAAAGTGCTTGATCATCTTGATCGTCAGCCCCCTAGGCGTAATCACGCGGTTCCTAACGCTGTACACACCGTTTCGAAGTACGTTCATCGACGTACCGACGAAGGTATGCACCACGGCTTCCTCGACGATCTCCTTAGGTATCCCTAGGTAGAGACCCGCCAACATGAATGCATCGAGGATCTCCGCTATGATTGCGGGGGTACACGCTGTGAGCAAAGTCAAGAGATCGAGAACCTTTTCCTCGACCCACACCGTACGTCCCAGCAATCCAAAGACGTAGCCAACGATATCTCTACGCATACCGCTACCCGTGAGAGCCGTGAACCCTGCATTGATCTCAACGTTTACGTTGGGCATAGCGCGGTAGATCTCCACACCCACACCATCGCCGATGAGCTCCCTGATGCGGTCGATGGTTGCGAAGGGTACGAGCGATACCAACACCTTTCCATCGAGTAGATCCCTAACCTCCTTCAACACGTTCTCTACCTGAAAAGGCTTGACTGCGAGGATCACAACATCGCTGTTGGTAACGATCCAGCGGTTATCCATGGAGACGTTGATTCCTAGAGATCTTGCACGCTCCAAGGATTCGAACCTTCTTGCAGAGGCATAGATGTTGGATGGAGGTACTTCACCTGTGTTCAGAAGACCTTTCACGATAGCCGTACCGATGCTACCGATACCGATCACACCGATCTTAAGATCCAGGAATCAAATCACCGCACCGATGGTAGGGATCGGAGCTACCCACCGATATTTCTTGCGGTTAACGTGTTCCAGAACCTACCTAGGTACTCCTCAGCGTATGCGTAGAGCTACGTAGATGGGTGCTGCTAGGTAGCATAGAGCCACCAACGCTATGGGCTGGTTTCCGAAGAGTATCGCTAGGATTGCTAGGGCTAGATACATCGATGCAGAGATCGGTATCGATACGTCGAGACCACGTTCGTATCTCTTGGGAGTGATCCTAAAGCTTATCCTCTTCCCTAGCAAACCCATCAGAGCGTTGATGGCTAGGAAAGGCATGAGCGTTGCGCTCAACGCGCTTGCCCTACCCATGAGGAAGGGAAGCTTCTTGCGGTAGAGAGGTTCTTCGAAAGAGTTTGCGAACCTCTTCAAAGCGATGTAGTTGAGTACCGCCAACGCTACGGCTATCCCCATCATCGCTAGGAAAGGTGGTTCGAACAGGTTTCTCGAAGGTTCGAACAGAACCGCTGGGAAACACGTTGCGAAGCCTAGGAACGCTATCAACGATTGTACCGCTTGTAGGAGGTATAGATAGGCTTCGAACTTGGTCAATGCGTTGAGCGGTGCCGAGAGGATGTTCTTCCCAAACCTCGTAGCTATCTCCAGAGCTCCGAAACTCCATCGCTCGAGCTGTATCCTAGCTGCTCGAAGCGTGCTTGGCGTAGATACGTAGCACCACCCATCGACGATGGTAGGGACGTAGCCTCTCTTAGCGAGCTCGGAACCGAGCCAAATATCGTCGTGCACGACATCTAGCCTCCAACCACCCACCTCCTCGAGTACCTCCTTCCTAACGATGGTTCCGCTACCCAGCGTGTAGGGGTAGAGGCCTAGCCTTGGGCGAAGGAGGTAGTAGAGCCAGCTACCTAGATCCGTTAAGAACCTCGTAGTCTCCTCGATCCACGTACCGTAGACTCCGTAGCTTCTCCACGGAGCGATGCATACATCTCTACACCTAGCTAACCTATCGAGGGTACGGGGATCGATCCTAGCATCGGCATCGAGAAGAAGGAGATTTTCGTAGCGAGCGAGTGCGTACCCAAGGTTTAGAGCACCACACTTCCTACCAACACCGTTGAGCCTCAGCACCACAACGATCCTAGGATCGCGAGGAGTTCTAGAGAGTAGCTGAGCTACGTACTTCGGATCATCGTCGAGAACCAGAAGAAGCTCGCCCACGACACCGCTCCTCTGCAGAGCATCAACAACGTTCTTCGTAGTAGCTTCCAGAACCTCTATAGGTTCGTTCTTCGCAGCTACGAGAATCGTGATCGAGCTGCGTACATCCCCTAGCTTAGCCACGTAGCTCCTATCCATGGCTAGGAACACGATCGAAGCGTTGTACAGAGTGTTCCAGGCAAGAGCTAGGAGTATCGCTAGCAGAGCTACCTCTGTCAGCATCGATGGGTGCTACAAGCGCGCGAGACCTATATAGCTACGATACCCATCAACGCGTCGATGAACCCGACGACGAATTTACGCAATCACCATCCCTACCCCTACCACTCAGAGGATCCTCCTTAGCAATGCAACGATCTAGCCATCGTCTACACGGCGCTTATTACCGACTAACCCTCGTAACCCCTCGGTGGATTTGCATGGATGCACGGCGCATCGTTGAGAAAGCACGTGCTGAGGGTAGGAAGAAACTTCTTGAGCACGAAGCTCTCGATGTCGTTGCTAGCTTCGGTATACCGGTAGCTCCCTACGGATTCGCTAGGAACGAGGATGAGGCTGTTGATATAGCTAGCAGGATTGGGTACCCCGTGGTTCTCAAGATCGTGAGCCCCGATATCTCGCACAAAACCGATGTTGGTGGCGTGATCGTTAACCTCGCTACGGATAGGGATGTTAGGGAAGCGTACCGCAAGATCATGGAGAACGTCAAGGCTAGAGCACCCAACGCAAGAATCGAAGGTGTACTGGTTCAGAAGATGGCGGAGCCAGGAGCTATAGAGATCATCGTGGGAGCTACGAGAGACGCCATATTCGGACCCGTCATCATGTTCGGTCTCGGTGGAATCTTCGTAGAGGTTCTGAAGGATGTCAGCTTCCGTGTTGCACCCGTTGAACCTATCGATGCGGAGGAGATGATTAGGGAGATAAGATCGTTCAAGATCTTGGAGGGCTACAGAGGTTTGCCGCCAAGGGATCTGGAAGCTGTCAAGGATATCATCGTCAAGACCTCGAAGCTGATGCTCGAGCTAGAGGAGGTTCAGGACATGGATCTGAACCCAATCATGCTCTACGAGAAAGGTCGTGGAGCTCTCGTAGTCGATGCTAGGATCATCCTTCGCTAAACCTCTTTTCCTCATCCTCACCCTCTACACGGCTTGAATACAGCGTTTATCGCTCCCAACGTAACGTAGGGTTCCTCCGATGCAAAGCTCTTGAGTGCTTCCACGAGACACCAACCCGCTTCCCGCGCCATGGAGACGAGTTCGTCGAGAGAGTAGAGCTTTATCTTGAAGTTCGCTTCCCCAACGTACTCGAGGTTCCTACCCTTCTTAGCGTAGAATACCTGCTTCGTTATCAACTCACCCGTAACCGGGTTGAATAGCGGCGACTCTACCACTGCGTAATCGTCGTAGTCTACGAACCACTTAGCGTTCCCAACGAAGTTGCTTAGGAACGATATGAAGTCCTTGCTAGCGGTATCGGCGATTATCAGCAGGGTCTCTCCATGACTTAGCTCTAGTGCTTGCCTAAGGATCTCCACATCGTCTTCACGATCGTAGTACCCTATGACCGTGGACCACACGAAGAGGACCACGTCGAAGGGTTTGTAGTTCTGGAGACACTTAGCCATCTCCCTAGCATCGCATAGCACGAACCTAGCATGGGTCTCTAGACCGAGTTCTCGCGCTCTCTTCGTAGCGATCTCTATGTATCGAGGAGAGATGTCTATCCCAACAACATCGAATCCCTGCATAGCTAGAGGGATCGCTACCCTACCCGTACCGCACCCAACGTCTAGGATCCTACCCCTCTCGATCCCTCTTCTGCGTAGGTAGTTCGCTACGGATACCGCTAACCACTCTCCTCTCCTCCTCATAGCGCTCGACTCCATCACGATGAGGAACAGATCCGCGTGCTCAACGAAATACCTATACGTCCAGTCACCACCCTTCCTAGACAGAGCGCATCACCTCCCAAGGGATGATGAGGGTACGGGCGCCGAAGGGCTTGGTGTCGACCGCGCTTGGGCTCCTACTGACCAACCACTCTCCAGCGAGCACCATCGAACCAGCCTATTATCCGCAACGCCTACCTAGGAAAGATCT
>JAMOOB010000220.1 GCA_027066265.1 Desulfurococcales archaeon | reverse complement strand
GTAACGCTGGTCCTGCAAGCACTACTACCTGTGCTACCGTTCCTGCCTTCTACGACGACCATAGAGATCCGTGGGGGTACGGATGTTCCCTGGAGTCCTCCCATCGACTACGTTAGGTACGTACTAAGAGAGTTCCTCAAGAAGTTCGGTATGGAGCTCGAGGTAGAGCTTCTTAGACGCGGACATTACCCGCGTGGAGGAGGCATAGTTAGGATCCGCGTAGATCCACCTAGGAGACTTCGAAGCGTAGAGATTATCGATAGAGGATCCGTGCTCGAGATAGGTGGGAGATCTCACTGCGTTAAGCTTCCTAAGCATGTAGCTGAACGACAAGCTCGTGCTGCAGAGGAAGTGCTTAGGAAAGAGCTCTCCGTTCCCATAAACATCGAATTGGAGTACTACGAACCTTCGAAGGATCCACACCTAGGACCTGGTAGCGGAATCGTTCTGTACGCACGATGTGAGAGAAGCATACTTGGAGGAGATGCGCTTGGAGAGAAAGGTAAGCGTGCCGAAATCGTTGGAGAAGAAGCTGCTAGGAAACTACTTGCAGAGCTTCGTAGTGGAGCTGCGCTCGACAAACACATGGGCGATATGGTTGTTGCGATAGCTAGCCTTGCTTGCGGTACGTCGAACTTCAGCGTGTCGGAGATGACTATGCATAGCTATACGGTGATAGAGCTCGTGAGGAAGATCGCGGGAGTAAACATCGAGGTAGACAACGGCGAGATAGGCAAACCATTCAAGATGAGGATCGAAGGACTATGCATAGAGTTATGAGCCGTTATGAATCCTCGATGATATCCCAGAAAGTAAGCTATATCGATCGCTAACGGGGAAGATCTCAACAATAGATCTAGTAATGAACAAAGCGGTTACTTAATTCTTACACGGTTGTACTTCTTGTTCTGCCAACTATACCTACGCATTCTCTTGGATCGTCCAAAGCCGCATGCAGCACAATACCCTTTAGCAACATTGAACGCTACTCTACCACAACGTCTGCACTTGATATGCGTAACTTTCTTATTCATTTTACCAAATGCTGGTGTACCTTTACCCATGCGGAATCACCCTCCACAACCGTTGTACTGACTTGAACAAGCTTTAAATATTTTACTGAATGGGCGAGATCATAACTACGTTTTCTCCTCGTATGAGTACCGTACCAAGCTTTCTCCAGCTACCATCAGCCATCTCTTCCTCGGCGTCGTCTAGCACTAGGTTTAGATGCATATCGTAGCTCTTTAGCTTGCCACGGAGGGTCTTACCCATTCTGAGCTTTACCAGCACTATACGACCTAGCGATTCAGCCAATACTTTGTGAGCTGTTTCGGGCGTCGACGAACTCATGATGGATGCACCTCCAAGGACTCCAAGAGCTTAGCGTTGCTAGAGGTATAAAAGCGATGCTTGTACCGATAAGCGTAAGGATCTTGAAGCGACGTACCAAAACCTTATAAGCTCCACAATGAATAATGCTCGAATGGGGCCGTAAGATAGCGGGGTAGGGCAGCCTGGTAGCCCGCGGGGCTCATAACCCCGAGGTCGGTGGTTCAAATCCACCCCCCGCTACCACGCGGCCCCACCAATTCTCACCCTCGTTAAGAGTAACGTTGTGGAGGTTCTCAGCGTAATGACTACAAAGAACTTAAACCGCGGTGATGTGTTTCAAGATATGGAGCCCCGCTACCTCACGTCCCTCTGAGACCCCGGATTGGGGGATGAATATGAGGAGGGATCGGTTATGCGGGGCACACCATAAACAAGTATCTTGTTTCTAATCGTATTGAGTAATAGAGCAGTTACTGGAGAGGACGCATTCGTTCCTTAACGATCTTCTCGAACTCTTCTAAGCTCATTTCATCGCGTTTCTTGGGTAGTTCTACGATGAAGACCTTACCGTCGGTGAGACGCTGCATTCTTATGA
>JAMOOB010000219.1 GCA_027066265.1 Desulfurococcales archaeon | reverse complement strand
TGCTAGAGTTCAGCTACTGGTACAACGCTACGCTGAACGCTACGTACAGAGTGTATGCACTATCTCGCGTACCGACGATGTACTTACTAACGTTTCCGCCGTACCTAGGCACCAACCTCTCGATCCATACGCTGTGTTCCTTCAGCTGGTACGGCTATCCATGGAGATCCGGAACCAGTCTATGGGTATCTCCATGGGGTCTCGAGATGATGGCTGGTACGGAAGGTTGCTACGTCGAGGAATCGATTGCTGGTCGCATATTCAACCTATTCTATTTCTTCCCCTACGACAAGGTCGAGGATATCCTCGATAGGATCGGGGTCAGGGATCGGCATACGAGGTACGAGATCGCTGCAACCGCTCTCTGGGCTGCTCAACTGGTTAGGGAAGTCAAGGAGGCTTCCGTAGATCCATACCTATGCATGCGTTCAGCGAGAGCCATCCTCGAGAGGTACTACGGTTTCTCGAAATGGTTCTCGTACCCAGCATCCTTCCTCGTACTACCGCTCTGCATCCACGTTAAGCACGTCGATAAAGAAACGCTGTACCGAGCCATACTCTACGCAATCAAGAGCGTTGAGAACTACGTAGAGGTGTTTCCCGAGTGGAGGAAGGTAGATGAAGAGAGCTGGGTAGAGATGTGTAGAAGACTCGAGAACTACACGATGAAACCCGTGATCCCGACGTACGCACACACGTTGCTTGCCGGTGCCTACGCTCTATACGAACTACATCTACTTCGAGAAACCTTCGAGAAGAGGATTAGCGAACTCCTTAAAGAGATTGGGTTCCAGAGCTAGGACCACCGCTCTCGGATTCCCTCCTAGGCTCCTCTACGCCGAAGAACATCTTCGGATTCGCGAGAACGCGGTTCTCAGCCATCCCTAGACCGGAGTACAGCATGACTACGGCGATGAAGGTCGGTACCAATGCTATGAGAGCAAAGATGTTTACGAACTCCCCAATGAAGTCGAAGATGAGCGATACGTAGCCGATGATAGCGCCATCCCTAAGCCTAGAAACATCAGTGTACTCGCCGAAGCTTCTTCATACACGTGTAGAACACGAACCCTACGAATAGCCCGAACAACGCGAATGGAATCCTTGCAACGAGCATCGTATTACGAATCTCTTTAAGTCTCGCGTACTCTTCTTCGAAATGATCTAGCCTAATCTTTAGAGTTGACAGCCATGCACATGCGACGGCTGTCGTGATTATGGCTACGAATATCATTGCTAGGAAGACCTTCTTCGCGAAACAGAAATCCTCTAGACAGCGACACAATCTATCGAAACCTCGGTAAGCAAAGAAGTAGTAGAGCATCGTGAAGATGCTCATTAAGCCTACGAACCACGCTAAGGATGCGAAATCGATTACACGGCTATGCATCGCTTGCTGAATCATTGAGCCTACAACTACAATCGCTCCTAGTATTCCAAGCACTATTCCTACGATGTACACCGCTAGAGATTTCTTGAGATAGCCAATTCCTTGAAGGAACATGTTGAGAGAACGAGAGGAAGACATTCCGCAAACCCGTATCGAGATGTGTAGCGGTACACAGTAAAAGGATTCGTTTGCTTCGATAACGAGGACGAGAACGATGCCGAAGAGCTTCGACATAGCTTCGCGCTGCATCGATCGAGAACGGGTTCGGAGTTGAAGATCGTTAGCAACGTTTTTGTTTGTTGTGTATAGCTATGCTGTGGGTGTCGAGCTTTGGGTGATCTAGAGAGCGAGATTCTTCGTGCTGCCGAGATCGTTGCTAGATCACGCTTCGTCGTTGCTTTGACGGGTGCTGGCATATCTGCTGATAGCGGTATACCGACGTTTCGCGGCGAGAACGGTCTGTGGAGGAGGTATCGTCCCGAGGATCTGGCTACTCCCGAAGCCTTTGCTAGGGATCCGAAGCTTGTGTGGGAATGGTAT
>JAMOOB010000218.1 GCA_027066265.1 Desulfurococcales archaeon | reverse complement strand
CTCTCCCGAACATCCCTGTGGAACGGATTACGAGGGTCGTGATGTTTGGGCAATGATTGTGTGGGGCACAAGACCTTCCTTAGCAGTGGGCATCATAGCAGCCCTACTAACAACGTTCATCGGCGGCGCTCTAGGCATCGTGGCCGGGTACATGGGTGGGATTGCGGACTACATCGTGATGTTGCTAAGTGATGTTCTGATGCTTATACCTAGCCTACTACTACTGATAGTGTTCGGAGTACTGTTCAGCAAGGGTTTCGTGATCGCAGCGCTAAGCCGAGCTGCACCCTTCCTCTTCGGAGGACATGAAGTTGATCGCTGGACCATATGGGATACAGCCGTAGTAATATCGTTGATCTCGTGGCCTTCAACGGCTAGGATCGTTAGAGCGCAAGTGATTCAGCTAAAGCATACACTGTACGTTGAAGCCGCTCGCGCAGTAGGAGCCCCGGCGTTGCGTGTAATGTTCAAGCACATAGCTCCGCAAACCTTTCCACTGATCCTAGCGAGGATAGCGATACTAACGCCGGGATTCATGGTTACGGTAGCGTCGCTTAGCTTCCTAGGTTTGGGCGACGATAAGAATCCTGATTGGGGCTACGTAATGTATAGGGCGTTCACGAATAAGCAAGTAGTACTGCCTCAGGGATTGTGGCAACAATTCGTTATACCAGGTCTATTCCTAGCCTTTGCAGTGCTCGCATTCATATGTGTTGGCGAAGTTATTACCGAGTACCTCAATCCTAGGAGGAGGGCGGTGTAACGATGCAGAAAGGTATACAAGGTCTCGAAACTTTCCAAGCATTGGCAGTTGTGTTGATACTCATAGGCATCGCGGTATCGATCGTTGAAACCCCGCTCAAGATTGAAACTCCTCTGGGAAGCATAGAGTTCAATGTCTACGAACGATACATTCCGATAGCGGTGCTAGGAGCGACGATGGTCATCGCAATGCTCTTGGCATGCATCCGCAGGGCTCCAGACATACTGTTTGCGTTGGGAATCGTAGGATCGATAATGCTGGCTCCCAGCATAGGTATGCCGGGTATAGGACCTAAGATAATGTTCTTAGGCTCACTGTTCCTAGCAATCCTAAGCTTGATGAGGATACTATCTCTAGAAACGATAGAGCTCGGTAGGAAATGGGTAGTAACCCTATCGTTCATAGGTATAGGGATCGTAGGACTGATGTTCTTAGCATACGGATGCTTAGCGTCGCTACCCCCAGACATAACGATGGTTGCGCCCGAGGTAAGGCCAGCGAGAAGCGGTGGGTGGAGAGCTATGGGAGCTCTATGTGCTTTACTGAACGTTGGAGCGATATACGCTATCTGGAGAGGAAGCCTCATCTTGTACATGATGTTCGTAGGAATGTTCTTCTCACCGCTCGTGCTAGCACTAATAAAGTACGGTTACTGGGCACACGACATAACGTTTGTTACGACGAGCACGCTATTGACCCAGATCTATGTACTGGGATTAATAGCTACAAAAGATAGCTCGGCGAGACGCCTAGTCTAAGGTAACGCCTTCAAGATATGGAAAACAAAACGATCTTTTTACCACCAACAAACCTTCGGATAGGCTTCTGCATACCACGGAATCCTTCTGGCAACTATACCAAAGAGCTCGTTCACCATTCTATGGTCAGGGATCGGCGGGTTGTACTCACCTGCTGTCTGTATGCGATAGCTTAGCTCTACACGTTCACCCTTTGCGTACCTAGCGATGCTCTCCATCTTGTTTAGAACGGGTTCGATCTCCTTGAGTAGCCTTAGATTCCTGAGAGTTTCTCTAAGGTTCTTCACGATCTCTAGAACTTCATCGGCGTTGTTTCGATCTATCGTCTCTTCTTCGAGGTTTAGGAAGCTAGCTTTGTTGAATTCAACGAATCTTTCGAACCAGTGTCTAGCGGACTTATTGACTATGTAAGCG
>JAMOOB010000217.1 GCA_027066265.1 Desulfurococcales archaeon | reverse complement strand
CTCGTCGTTGGGTTCGGTAGGATCGGTAGAAGGGTTGCCGAGATCGCGCGAGCCATAGGTATGAAGGTCCTGGTCTACGACAAGCCCGAGGTTCTGAGGATAGCTCGCGACGTGGGTTACGAAGTCGTTGAGGATCTGTGTGAAGGGTTGAAGAGAGCCGATGTGGTAACGCTACACGTTCCGCTAACCAACGAGACTAGGCATATGCTTAACCGCGACAACATCTTCCGATGCCTCAAACCCGGTGCACTCATCGTGAACACGAGTCGTGGAGCCGTTATCGAGACCGAAGCACTGCTCGAAGCTTTGGAGAAAGGTATCGTTGGTGGTGCAGCGCTAGACGTTCTCGAGAACGAACCTCCTAGGACCGATGTTGAGAGGAAGCTGGTTGAGCATCCTAGGGTCGTGGTAACGCCACACATCGGTGCACAGACCGTGGAAGCACAGCAGAGGATTGCAAGAGAGCTCGCACGTATACTTGTTGAGAAGCTCGGTCTCGGTGGCGATGTATGAAGCTCTTCACACCTGGACCCGTATCCCTTCCCAACGAAGTCCTCGAAGCGATGACCAAGCCCGTGATTAGCCATAGGAGCTCTGCGTTTAGGAAACTCTACGAAGAGATCGAGACCAAGCTGATCAAGCTCTTCGATGCTGGGAACGGTATGGTTGCTATCCTCGCTGGTACGGGTACCACGGCTGTGGATGCCATGGCGTGGAGCTTGGTTGAGAGAGGAGAGAAGGTGTTGGTTCCGATAATGGGTGAGTTCGGTAAGAGGTTCGCAGAAACGTTGAGGCGTAGAGGAGCCAACGTTGTTGAGATGGTTGCGGATCCTAGGAAGGGTGTAGAGCTTGCGAAGATCGTCGAGATTATCGAGAGCCACAGCATCGATGTGGTTGCTCTGGTGCACAACGAGACGAGTACGGGTCTAGCCTACCGAGACCTCGAAGCGTTGGCTAGGTACTGTCAGAAACGTAGCGTTAAGCTTCTCGTGGATGCAGTATCCAGCTTCTGTGGCGAAGAGCTATCGCTTCGCTGGGGACTTACAGCCGTTGCTACGGCGAGCCACAAAGCTTTGGCAGCACCGCCCGGTGCATGCTTCGTTGCTCTCGGCGAAGAAGCTGTAGAGATGTTGAAGCGTAGCGAGCTCAACGATGTTCCGCTACTCCTCGATCTACGTAGGTACGTAGAGTTCGATGCTAGGGGAGAAACACCGTTCACGCCCGCGATAAGCGTTCTCTACGCCGTTAACGTAGCTCTCGACCGCGTACTGAGAATCGGTCTCTCCAGATTCGTAGAGATGCATAGAGAACGAGCATCGCTGCTATACAGAGAGGTTCCGAAGCTCGGTCTCGAACCCTTCGTAGTCGAGGAACGGTATCGAAGCAATACCGTAGCAACGTTCCTAACCAACATCGACGCCACGAAGATAAAGAACGAGCTAGAGAAGCGTGGATTCGTGATCGCTACCGGTATGAAGGAATTCAGGGAGCGGATGATTAGGGTAGGTACCATGGGGGATCTGGGTCTGGACGACGTGAAGGAGTTGATAAACGCATTGAGCGAGGTACTGGTAGAGCTAGGGAGTTCTCGATCCTAACGCTAAAGAGTCCAACCATCGGCGAAACCCTCTCCCTTCCATCGATGTTCATCGAATCTCTTTTCTCTACAGAGCAGAGTTCTACGATTAACCAAGCCCAATCAATAGGTCATAGATGATTAGATGCATCGAGAAAGGATTCGTGGTATGGTTCGCGAGATTGCTAGCGAGTGGAAAGACTACCGTTGCACGCAGCGTTGCTGAGGTTCTCAAGTCTCGTGGTTACGCGGCAATTGTGTTAGGAAGACGATTGATCCCGATGCTGGGTTCACAAAGGAGGAGCGACGAAGGCATCTACTAAGGGTTGATGGATAGCTAGGTTGCTTGCTAGGAACGGCGTCATCGTTCTATACAGCTTCGTATCTCCTTACTGCGAAGTTTGGCCGAGATCCGTAGAATCGTTGAAGAGGGGTAATACATTCGTAGAAGTGTTCGTTGAGCATAGCTTGGAGGAGTGCATTCATAGGAATCCTAAGGGTTCGTATGGAAAGGCTCTAGCCGGCTGTTGACCAGCGATTCGAAGAGGTGTAGTACATAAAGCTGAGGGAGAAGCCTAAGAAACCTGGCGTAGATCTGGATCGCGATACGATTGACTGGGACCACACCATTGCATGGAGTTGGGGTGGGTACTACTCGAGGATCTTCATAAACCTAGAGGGTAGGGAGTCTCGAAGCATCGTTAAGCGTTGGGAGTACGAAGACGTTGTTAAGCAGTTGAAGAAAGATCTAGAGAAGATTCGTGGACCAAACAACGAGCCTTGGAACAACAAGGTGTACACACCCTACGAACTCTATCCAGAAGTTCGCGAAGATGCTCCGGATCTCATGGTGTACTTCGACGACCTTTCGTGGAGAGCCGCCGGAACCATTGGCTGGGACACGATCTACCTACCCGAGAACGATCGGGGACCCGACGACGCTGTACATGACTGGATCGATGTGTTCGCTATCTACGATCCCGAGGGGAACGATAGGTAAGGGATTCCGTGGCGAGATAGGTACCGAGAAGGTGTACCAAACACTTAGAGAACTCATCGAATCGTAGCAGAGTTAATGGTGCTGCTCTGCATCTAGATAGACTTAAATAGTACGTACATTGTGATAGCACTAGGTGTTGATATGCATAGAGATCAGATCGTTGGATGGGGACTCTTCGGAGGTTCGCTAGCGATAGCGATAATCTACGTCTGGCTCCTATTCTTCCCGCCACCCATCAAAGTCTTCGGAATGTCTCTAGACGTATTCGTGCTTAAGCTTACGGGAGCCATCGCGGTGTGTGCCGTTGGTGGCATAGTTG
The DNA here is from genome assembly GCA_027066265.1 of Desulfurococcales archaeon. Classification (GTDB taxonomy): domain Archaea; phylum Thermoproteota; class Thermoprotei_A; order Sulfolobales; family Ignisphaeraceae; genus JAADCV01. The sequence continues at coordinate 7,425 of JAMOOB010000217.1, read as the reverse complement.
CGTGGATAGGCTACACCTTGGCAACGACGCCACCGCCCAAACCGATAGAGGAGATCGAGAAGGAGCTTGAGGAAGAGTTGAAGAAGCTCGAGGAGGAGCTGAAAAAGGAGGAATCGAAACGCGAAGAACAGAAAGCTGAAGAAGGTTCCCAAACGGGTTCTCAGCAATCTTCGTAGAGCGATCTTTTTCGTTCGTCTACCCAAACGTTGCTAGAGTAGTGCTAGGCGTGGAGAAACGATGAGTTTGGATAGGTCTAGCGTTACGGTCGTGATCCCTACGCTGAACGAGAGGGAAGCTATCGGTAAGGTTCTCGACGAAGTCATGAGCTGTGGCTACACCAACATCCTCGTAGTCGATGGCGGTAGTACCGATGGTACGGTAGAGATCGTTCGTAGCAAGGGAGTTAAGCTGGTTTTCCAGGAGGGGAAGGGTAAGGCTGACGCTATCGCAACAGCTCTTCGCTACGTTGAGACTCCCTACGTCGTTATCATGGATGGAGACTACACGTATCCAGCGAAACACATAGACGACCTGGTCAAGGCATTGATAGAGCGTAGATGCGATGAGGTTATCGGTGCAAGGCTCTACGGAGAAGGTCATAGACCCATCTTTAGGTTCGGCAACCGTGTCCTAACCACGTGGTTCAACCTCTTGTTCGGAACCAAGCTGAGAGACGTTCTCAGCGGTATGTACGCCCTCAAAATCGATGCGGTTAAAGACATGTTGTTCGAGATGAAGGGGTTCAGCGTGGAGAGCGAGATCGCTGCACACATAGCTTCTATGGGTGGCAAGATATGCGAGGTAGCGATCGAGTACAGGAAGAGGTTGGGTAAGAAGAAGCTTGGGATCAAGCACGGCATACTCATAGCTCTCGACATGCTTAGGCTCGCCTACCGCTACAACCCAGCAACGCTATTCCTAGCAGCATCCCTCCTAGCACTACTCGTAGGCGGTGCGATCCTCGTCCACGTAGCTATAGACTACCTTCTGCACGGTATCAAGCACCACGTAAGAGCGTTGATAGGTCTCGGAATAGCTTCGGCTGGCTTCGTAGGTGCCATGCTATCGCTCTTCGCGGTATTCGTCAAGCGTATGGAGCTCAGGTTGTATAGAAGAATTAGGGAACTCGAGGAGAACCTCAAGAGATTCATAGCTTCGTAAAACACATAGCTTTCCGAACCTTCTCTGCATCGGCGAGATCCGTGCCTAAACACGTCTTCGGCCCCGTAAGGTCTCGTAGGCTAGGCATTTCTCTAGGCATAGACGTCGTTCCTCCCAAGACATGTAGCTATTCATGCGTGTACTGCCAACTCGGGAAAACGACTTGTTTAAGCATCGAGCGTAGGAACTACGTGGATCCCAACACCATCGTAGACGAGGTTTCGAAGACCGTGGAGAAGATCGAGATCGATTTCGTTACGATCCTAGGCTGTGGAGAACCTACGCTCTACCGAGATCTTGGGAAGCTTGTGAACGGATTGAGGTCTCTAGGGCTTCGAGTAGCGGTTCTAACCAACGGTTCCCTTCTATGGATGGAGGATGTACGCATGGATTTGATGGATGCTCACTACGTATGTACTAAGCTGGATGCTGGAGATCCTCATCTCCATAGAGCTGTGAATCGACCTCATCCGGAGCTAAGGTTCGAGAAGATCGTTGAAGGCATCGAAACGTTCTCGAAGGAGTACCGAGGATTCCTAGGAATCGAGATCATGCTCGTCAAGGATATGAACGATGGTGTTGAGAACGCTCGTAGGATCGCTGAGCATCTACGTAGGTTCAGAGTGGATAGGGTCTACGTAGCTATCCCAACGAGACCACCGTGCGAACCCTTCGTAGAGCCACCACCAATCGAACGTATCGAAGCGTTTAGGAAGATCATCGCCGATGCGGTGGGTAGCGAGAGGGTTGCTACGCTGATCGAGGAAGAGCCTTCGCATGGATTCGAAGCCCTGGGAGACATCGTCGAGGCTCTGGTATCGATAGCCGCCATCCACCCGCTTCGCGTAGATATAGCGATCGATATGGTTCGTAGACGCGGTTACGATCCTAAGATCCTCGACGAGCTCGTAGCTAGGGGTATACTCAGAATCGTTGAGTATATGGGGCGTAAGTACCTTACCTACCCTAGGAGAGAGCATGTCTAGCGATGGCATGGAACCTCCGTGGAGATGGTGTTGGAGGAGACATGGCAGGGGTAGACCACCGAAACCGAGGTTCATATGGTTCAACATCGATGGCGTAACGTTCGTACCCGTAGATAGATCGGGTCAGGTGATCAACAACGAGCCCGTGTACATCATGCCAGACGAATTCGAAGCGCTGAGACTCGTATACTTCGAGGGTTTGACGCAGGAAGAAGCTGCGAAGAGGATGAACGTTTCTCGTGGAACGCTTTGGCGTGCTCTCGATAGCGGTAGGAAGAAGCTCGTGAAGGCATTGGTAGAGCGTAGACCTATCGTAGTCGTTGCCGAAAGACAGTGCGTGCAGGAATAGCGAAAAGTTTATAAATTTCTGTGCCGCTGCACAGAAACGGGTGACGAACATGGCGTGGCCCCTGAGATGGTTCGGTGGATGGGGTTGGGGTAGAGGTGGTTGGGGAGGCGGTGGATGGAGATGGAGATGGGGGTGGGTAGGACCATGGCCTGGTAGAGGACCCTTCAGCTACCTACCGCCATGGCAACGACCAGGCTGGCTATTCGGTAGAGGAGCATGCTGGTGGCTATTCGGAGTACCAGGATGGGTGCTGAGATGGCAGTACCCAGCGTATCCATGGTACGGCTGGTACGCCCCACCGACATGGTGGGGATGGTGGTACAGAACCTGGTGGTACCCACCCTACCCATGGACCTACCCGTGGTGGTAGCATGAGCGCGCCGTACTACTATCCATGGATCTACTACCCACCGTACCCATACCCGTACTACCCACTGCTACCCGATCCAGCGTATCTAGCGCTAACGATGTTTAGCTGGGTGTGGATACCGTACTACTACGCACTAACCTTCGAGATGTACAGAGTGATGATAGAAGCGTGGAGGAAGAGCATCGAAGCCCTTACCAAGGCTCTCGAGAAGAGTTCTCCACCTAGCTAACTCTTTTTAGCTTTCTGAACTCATGTTTTTCGGTGGTTCGTATGAGCTACTGGTGGTTCCGAATTCTGAGAAGGTTCTACCTCTACCCACCCTATCCACCAATGCCGTACCCCTACCCACCGCCACCACAACCAACACAGCAACCTCAGCAAGCGCAACAATCGCAGCAACCTACGTATCCACCGTACCCAGCGTACTACCCACCACCGCCACCTCCACCCATGCCTATGAGTCCCGAGGAAGAGCTTGCGATGCTCGAGGAGTACAAGAAGGCTTTGGAAGAGGATTTGAAGGATCTACAGGAAGAGCTTCGAAGCGTTGAGGAACGTATAAAGGAGTTGAAGGAGTATCTGAGGAGGCAGGGAAAACAGGTCTAGACACCGAGAGCCGTGCCAAGGTGGAGGAGTTGAGCGGTTGGGGAGGTGGTCGAGGACGTGGAGGACCACCACCATGGGCTGGTGGAGGTGGTGGCGGTAGACGTGGTTGGGGAGGTGGTTGGGGAGCAGGTTTCGGTGCTTCGCTAGGTCCGCAAGCATTGCCATCGGTACCTCCACCGCCTCCCAACGCTCTTCGCATAGCTATCGCTACCAGCGATGGTTCGGGACTCGAATCCTTCGTTACGCCTAGGTTTGCACGAGCACCCTTCATCACGATCGTCGACGTAGTGGATGGCAAGGTGGTCGCTGTGCACCCCGTTAAGAACCCCTTCGAAGCTATGCCTCACGGAGCTGGGGTATCGTTGGCGCAGTGGTTGGTGAGCATTGGTTGTCGAGCTGCTGTAGGAACGAACTTCGGTCCGAACCTATCGATGGTGCTTCAGCAGGCAGGGATAGCGATGTACACGGTTCCGCCGGGCGTCAAGGTTATCGATGCTCTTAGAATGCTTGGGTTGGTGAGGGAGTAGCTTTCTTGGAGATAGTCGTTGCTAGCGGTAAGGGTGGTACGGGCAAGACCTTCATCGCTTCGAACCTTCTTTTCTACCTACATACCTACGTATCGAGTAGCGTAGGAATCGATGCGGATGCGGAAGCACCCGATCTCCTTCTAGCAACGGGTGGTTCTAGGAAGAGATTGCTCTCCGAGGAAGTCTACGAGTCTAGGAAGGCTTGGATCGATGTTGATAGGTGTACGAAGTGTTTTCGATGCGTAGAGAACTGTGTTTTCGGAGCTATCGAGATCGTGGATGGGTACCCACGCATCGATACCGTTCTATGCGAAGGATGCGGTGTGTGTAGCTACGTATGTCCAGCGCACTGCGTAGAGCTTCGGCAACACTTAACGGGGTGGATCTACGTAGACGAAACGAACCTCGGTCTCTACGTCGTTACCTCGAACCTCGTCGTCGGTGGTAAGGCTACGGGACACCTCGTGTACCGTGCTAGGGAGGTAGGGAAAGAGTTCGCAACACAACGCTCGGCGAAGTACATCGTGATCGATGCTGCTGCCGGTATCGGATGCCCCGTGGTATCGGCTATCGCCGGTTCGAACCTCGTGATCGTAGTCGTAGAACCTCTACCACCATCTATCCAGGGTGCTAAGCGCATGGTTTCGCTAGCTCAACACTTCGGAATCCGTGTGCTGGGAATCGTGAACAAGTTCGATCTAGATCCAGAGACATCGAGATCCCTAGGAGATGAGCTCGGTATCGAGATCGTTGGCTACGTACCTCACAGCGAGATCGTTGCCAAGAGCTACGCAGAGATGAAGCCTTTGCTAGCCTACGAACCTAACCACGAGGTTTCGAAGATACTCCTAGACGTGTTTCGATCCATAGCCTAGGTGATCCCATGAAGATCGTGGCGATCGCTGGAGGCAAGGGTGGTACGGGCAAGACCTTCGTTGCTCTGAACCTCGCCTACCTAGCGTTGTCTAGAGGATACCGAACGCTGTTCATCGATGCCGACGTCGATAATCCTTCGGCTAGCGCTGTTCTGAAACCTTCGATTGATCGAAGCGAAGACGTGGCAACGTTCGTTCCATCCATAGATTCTTCTCGTTGTCGTGGATGCGCTAAGTGTGTCTCGATGTGTCCCGAACATGCGCTAGTTGCACTGCCTACGGGTAGGATCCTCGTCATCGAGGATCTATGCAGTGGATGCAGTCTGTGCCGTTTGGTATGCCCGTTCAACGCCATTGCTGAGAGGAAGCGTGTGGAGGGATGGATAAGGGTAGGTTCGTGGAACGGTATGGATGTAGTGGTAGGAGAGCTCGCTGTAGGTAGTAGGAAGGATGCTATCGTGATCAAGAAGCTGATGGACTACGCATCGAGTATCTGGAGCTCTCATCGCTACGACTACGTATTCATAGATTCTCCTCCGGGTACGGGAGCCAAGCTCTACCCCATAGCCAAGGCTTCGAAGATCGTGGTCGTGGTTACGGAGCCTACACCTCTTGGCGTGAGCGATCTTAGGAAGTTCTTCGAGTTCCTCGAATCCATCAACTTCGTTGGGAAGATCGTCGTGGTACTCAACAAGCGTGGATTATCGGATCGGTTGGAGGACGAGGTTAGGAGCATCGCTAGATCGAGGAACATACCGCTCATCGAGATCCCGTACTCTCGACGGGTGGCGGAATGCTTTGCTTCGAGAGAGATCTACGTGCGTAGGTACGGCGAGGATGCTATCGGCGAAGCGTTGAAGAAGCTCTTCGACTACGTTGAGAGCATGTAAAACGAACTCGTTGAACTCCTAAAGCTACACGTTTTTATCTAGCTGAGTAGCTACGTACTACGGGCTCTCCTTGTTTAAGCTTCGTAGAGTCGATGAGGTGCTGAACGAGATCGTTCCACGGATTCGTTGGAGACCTAGAAGCGTAGAGGTTCCGCTAACCGAAGCACTCAACCTCATTCCTGCGAAGAGCTACGAATCGAGTACTAAGTTCCCTACCTACCCCAAGGCTACGGTAGATGGCTACGCTGTTCGATCCGTAGACGTAGCTATGGCTAGCCCCGACAACCCCGTAGCTCTACGGATGGTGGGCGAGGTTAGGGAACCACTCAAACCCGTGGATGGGGGGATCTCTAGAAACGAATGCATGTACGTAGAGACGGGGTGCTTCCTTCCACGCAACGCGGATGCCGTGGTCATGGTGGAGGACTGCGAGGTTTCTCAGAACCTGGTACTCGTTCGAAGATCGGTTTCTAGGTACGAGAACGTTTCGATGCCGGGCGAAGAGCTCGATGTTGGTGATCCCCTAGCTGTCTACGGTAGGAGGCTGAAGCCGTGGAACCTAGCTGCGCTGAGCATGGTTGGGATCGACGTCGTTGAGGTACTGGATCTCCGTGCCAAGATCGTTGCTACGGGACGCGAATTCGTTGAGGGTTGGGCTAGACCTTTCACGCTACACCTCGTCTCTTCGTGGTTGAAGGAGTTCGGGTTCCGCTACGTCTCTACCGAGATCGTTGGAGACGAAGTCGATGCGATAGCTAGCTCCATCGCTAAGGGAGTCGAGGAGTTCGATACCGTGATACTTCTCGGAGGTACTTCGATGGGTAGGGATGACTGGAGCGTTCGTGCTATCGAGAAACTCAATCCTTCCTACCTCGTTCATGGAATCGCGATCCAGCCCGGGAAGACTACGGCTCTGAGCGTAGTTGGTGAAAAGCTCGTTGTTGCGATGAGTGGTCTTCCCGTAGCTGCGTTCACCGTACTGGAACTCGTTCTGAATCCTTTGCTGAGTAGATGGCTAGGGGTAGAACCTCTGAAGCGATGCGTTGCGAAGCTCGTTGCTAGAGCTAGGATTCCGAGCAAGCTCGGTCTACGCACGTTGGCGAGGGTTAGGATCGTTGATGGAGGTATCGTTCCTCTCGGTATCGGTGGTAGTGGTGCTATTCGAAGTCTTCTCCTAGCCGATGGCTACGTAGTTGTTCCGGAGGATCTCGAAGGAATTGAGGTGGGTGAGGAAGTGGATGTCTACCTCCTGCACTAGGAAGGTGTTTAGGAAGCTCGTAGACCTAGACGAGGTCATCGACGTTGTGTCTCGCTACGTAAAGCTCGAGCCTCTCGGCATCGAGTTGATCGATGTTAGGAACTCGATTGGTAGGATCCTTGCAGAGGACGTACGTGCACGCGTAGCGTTACCACCCTTCGACCGAGCTCTCTTCGATGGATACGCAGCGCTCTCCGAAGACATCGCTGGCGCTAGGTATGACGCACCTAGAAAGCTTCGCGTGGTAGACAAGGTATCGATCGGAACCACGCCGAGGCGCGAGCTATCGCATGGAGAGTGTGCTGAGGTAGCTACGGGTGCTTCCATACCCTACCCTGCGAACGTTGTTGTACCGATCGAGTACACTGCTAGGGTTGGAGACGTTGTGGAGGTATACAAGAGC
>JAMOOB010000216.1 GCA_027066265.1 Desulfurococcales archaeon | reverse complement strand
TGAGCACTACGTGATCGAGATCGATAGGGTCGTAAAGGCGTTTGCGGAGACGCTACCCTTCTTCGATCCTAGCCACAACCTCGCTACGGGAAACCTGAGAGCGCGTGTAAGGATGTGTATGCTCTACTACTACGCTAATCGTTTCAACATGCTTGTAGCTGGTACGAGCGATAAGAGCGAGATACTCCTGGGATACTTCACGAAGTACGGTGATGGGGGTGCAGACGTTCTTCCGCTCGGAGATCTGTACAAAACCTACGTAAGGCAGCTAGGTGCATGGCTAGGGATTCCCAAGAGAATCGTTGAGAAGCCTAGCAGACCTGGGCTCTGGCCTGGTCACCTTGCGGAGGAGGAGCTTGGAGCGAAGTACGAGGTTATCGATGCGATACTGTACAGATACGTGGAGCTCCTCATGGATGTGGACGAGATTGCGCAAGAAATCGGTGTTGATAGAAAGCTTGTGGAATCGATCGTTAGGAGAATACATCTAAACGAACATAAGCGAAAGATGCCGCCCATACCACGAGTTTCTAGATGGTGTGTCTACCACGATTGGAGAATGCCCGTAGAGCTCGAGGTCTAGCGAAGGGTAAGCGAAAGCTTTTTACTTCATTCGTTCCAGCCCTAGCTCAGCCTGCAGAGACCAGAAGCAGTAGCGCGGTGAAGACGTTGAGTAGGGTAAGAGTGATCTGTCGTTCGCCGTGGATCGTACACTTCAACACCGGTGCTTGCAATGGTTGCGATATCGAGGTTCTAGCAGCTTTAACGCCTCTCTACGACCCGGAACGCTTCGGTATCAAGCTCGCTCCTTCCTTTAGATTCGGAGACATACTCACGGTTTCCGGACCCATAACGAGGAAAGCTGCAGAGAGGTTGCGAAGACTCTACGAACAGATCCCCGAACCCAAGTTCGTGATAGCGGTAGGGGCGTGTGCATGCGATGGAGGAGTGTTCAAGGGTAGCTACTCGATCGTGGGAGGAGCCGATAAGGTGATTCCGGTAGACATCAAGGTACCTGGATGCCCACCGAGACCCGAAGCCATTCTCTACGCGGTAGTGAAGCTCCTTCAAAAGATTGGGTGCAAGGTGAGGGTATGAACATCGAGGAAGTGCTTAAAGAACATGCACGCAAGATTGGCGTAATCAAGCCGAAGTACGAACTGTACGAATTCGAAGCTCCTAAGGTTAGGGAAGTTGTTTCCAAACTTCTCGAAGCACTTGGTAGGGAACGGGTATTCGTAACCACGATCGTGGGCACGGATCGACCCGATGAAGGAGTTATCGAGCTTACGTACTTCGTGTACATCGTTGGTGAGCAGAACCAAGTTATAGCGTTGAGGACTAGGGTTCCTCGAGACAACGCTAGGATTCCGAGCATAGTAGACATCGTTCCATCGGCTCTCTACGCAGAGCTCGAGATATACGATCTCCTAGGAGTCGTATTCGAAGGAAACGATCGTCTACGTAGAGGCTTCCTCGTACCACCCGAAATCGTTCAGCAAGGCATCTACCCGCTTAGGAAGGATGCTAGGGTGTGACGATGAGTAGGATCGTAACCGTAGAGATACCTATCGGTCCTCAGCATCCAGCGGTTCACGAACCTATCCTACTGAAGCTCTACGCCGACGGAGAGGAAGTTATCGATGCAGAGATCGTTACCGGCTACAACCATCGAGGTATCGAGAAGCTCTGCGAAGTCAATACGTTCTACAAGGACATATTCATCGTTTCGCGTACCTGCGGTATATGCAACACGATACACGGCAATACGTTCGTACGTGCGCTGGAGTACATACTAGGCGTAGATCCTTCTCCACGAGCTAAGTACCTACGCGTCCTAGCTCTCGAGCTCGAGAGGATCCATAGCCACATGCTGATAGGTGCAGTACTGGCAGAGATTGCTGGATTCGATACGTTGTTCATGCTCATAATGAGGGATAGA
>JAMOOB010000215.1 GCA_027066265.1 Desulfurococcales archaeon | reverse complement strand
GTATCGAGCTTACACACTACAACGTAGGTCCCGTAGAGGTTAGGATTCTGGAGTACGAAGGTCGCGGTTACTATGTAGCAATAGAACCTAAGCTGAGTAATATCGATATCGATGCTTACTACGAAGCCATGTACTTACTATACTTTGGAGCTAGGCACACAGTCGTGGAGGAACCAGAGAAAGTGATTGAGGAAGTGATATCGCTTGTTGCAAAGCGTTTCAGAAAACGTGGAACGATAAACAGAGAGGCGTTGAAGTACTACATAGTTCGTGATGCCTTGGGATACAAGGTTCTCGACGTAGTTATTCGAGATCCTCGAATCGAGGACATATCGCTCGAAGGAGTAGGCAAACCGCTCAGAGTATTTCATCGAGACTTCTCGTACCTCGATTGGCTCCAGACAAACATAGTGTTCCAAAGCTCTGAAGAACTGGATGCAATAGCAATGCTGCTAGCGCACAAAGCACGGAAGCATGTATCTACGGCGTTCCCCATAGCGGAAGGAATGCTTCCCGAAAGGCATCGCTTGGCTCTGACCTTTAGCTACGAGGTTTCGCCTTTCGGAACGGGCTTTACTATAAGAAAGTTTAGGGAGGAACCGTTAACAATTGCTCACTTAATCAAGTACGGATCGCTATCTCCGTTGATGGCTGCTTACTGGTGGATACTTCTAGAATTCAAAGGTTCGGTATTCATAGTAGGAGCCATGGCTTCGGGCAAGACTACGCTTCTCAATGCATTACTAACGTTGCTACCTCCGAACTGGAAGATAGTTACGATAGAAGATACGCCAGAGCTAAGGCTTCCACATAGTGGTTGGAGACCTCTCGTAGCTCGTCATGTCTATCTCGGTGCAGAAGTTAAGGCGGCAGAGATAACGTTGTTCGATCTGGTAAGGTTGGCACTACGTGAACGCGCTGATTTCATAGTTATCGGTGAGATCCGTGGTGAGGAAGCGTACGTCTTCATGCAAGCCCTTGCTACAGGGCATGGAGGTGCATGCACTTTTCACAGCGATAGCATCGAGAGCATGGTGTACAGGCTAACGACTCCCCCGATAAACGTACCTATAGGATTCCTTCCTTTGATCAGTAGCGTCGCCTTGACTAGGTACATAAAGATTCCTGGACGCAAACCCGTTAGAAGAGTTGTCGCGGTACACGAAATAGTCGATGCTCGTGAACCTAGGGAAGTAGAGTACGTTACCGTGTTTAGATGGATTATCGAGAAGGATATCCACGAACCCTCGACACCAGAGGAAGTTGTGGAGAAGAGTAGTAAGCTAAGGAAAGTCATGGAGCTTGCCGGCTGGACCCGTTCAATGCTCGTTGAGGAACTCGAAGAGCGTGCTAGGCTACTTCAAAAACTCGTTGAAGAGAATCGTCTCAGTTACGAAGATGTTGCGTTAGAGATACGGAAATTCTATAGGAGGAAGTGGTTCGGGAGATAGCTATGAAAAGCTTTGTTGTATCGCTATCGCTCCTCCTAATGGCTACGTACATACTGATCGAGATCGTTGAGCGTAGTGGAAATAGTTTTGTGACCCTGATGAGCGTTGTTGCGTACATAGTACTCGTGCCGACAACTATGGTCGTAGCAACGTTGTGGAGCGAGGTAAGAGCTTCGTTAACGCAGGTATTTAAACTTCGAAAACCTGTAAGAGAACGACGATTGCTTCCCCTACATCTGTACTCAGACGCACTCTACGCAATATCTAGCTTCATAAGTATTCCGAAGTATCAAGACCTTGTAGCCTCGCTTATCCTAGAAGCGGGTGTTGCACTGGATCCACGTGTTGTGAGCTCCTTAGCTGCTATATGTAGTCCGTGTGTAGGTTTAGTAGGGTTCTTCGTACTGTCACGATTCTTTAGCTTCGTGCAGAGCGTAATGATCTCAGCAGTGTTGAGTTTGACCGTGTTTGTACTACCCATAGCAGTACTTTCGTTCTTACGGTCAGCACGTAGATCAGGTATCGAAGTAGAGTTGCCATTCTTTCTCGTATATTCTACGATCGTTGAGCGAGCAGGTCGAGGTCTTGTGACAGCGTTTGAAAGAATTAGTCAGCAGAGACAGCTTTTCAAAGCTCTGTCTCGCGAAGCATTGATCCTGCGAAAGATCAGGATGTTCTTCAAGCTCAGTCCCGTGGATGCGCTTGAGGAGTACGTTCAGCACGTGCCAAGCGAGAAGCTTCGTACGATGATTACTAGCTACATCTCTGTGCTCAGGATAGGAGGTAACACGGTTGCGGTTCTCGAAGATAGTTACCGTATGGAGTTGGAGGATATGGTTGCTAGATGGAAGCGATACGTAGAGACGGCGAACTTCTTAAGCGATGTTCTGGTAGCGATGTTCACTCTGTTCCCAACGATCGTGATTCTAGGAGCTATCGCCTTCAGTTCATCGATGAGCCTATTCGTACTCGATACGATGATATACATACTAACTCCCGTAATAGGTGCTGGTCTCTACGTATTCGTAGACATGCTTCAACCAAAGATTCCGCGAATTCCTCTATTCATGGGACTCGACATCGTAATCGCTGGATCGGGGTTCGTGATCTCGCTAATCTTAGCATTCGTCTTGATACCCCGCATGGGATTCCTCAAATCTCTACCTCTAGTACTTGCGCTAGGCATGGTTCCAGAGCTTGCGATGTATATAGCTAGAAGCGTTGAAGTAAAGGCCGTAGAGAAAGGGTTACCAAAACTTCTTCGCGACATAGCTGAGTTCCTTAGGTTCGGATACGGAGTCTCACAAGCAATAATTAGGATCGCAAACGTTAGGAGCTACAACAAGTTCCTCGATCGCTACGTGAAAGCGTTGGCAACGCTTATGAATCTCAACGTACCTCTAGAACGTATATATCAATCGTTCTACACACGATCTTGGGTATTCAACTTTGTGCTCTTCGTGCTTAGTGATCTAGAGAAATTAGGTGCACTAACTCCGCACGAAGTAGAAGCCCTAGGCGAGTTCTTGGAGAGAGTTAGAGAAACTGCAGAACATAGTCGTAGATCTCTGACCCTATACGTAGTGCTCTCCCTTGCAACGCCACTAATGCTCTTGGGTATTACGTACATGTGTACGTCCCTGATACTGCAATCAAAAGTATTGAAGAGTCTTGCCTTAAGCGGAGTGGAACTCATTAGCTTTGGGATCGTTGATCTTGTCGTTGAACGAAGCAAGTTGCTATCGATAGCGGTCGCAATGATGATGGGAATACTAGCAGCTAAAATAAGGGATGGAACCGGTTTGAACACTCTGTACGCAGTTCTCGCACTCATATTGGTAGAGCTAGCACTAGTGGCGTTGTTCTAACGTATCCTCAATACTACCTTCATCTCTTCTCTTCGAAGTGCACGCTCCAACGCTTCTCTAGAGTTCTCAATTCCATGAATAATGCTGGTAATCAACGGTTTCACTGCACCAGATCTAAGCAATTCAATAGCTTTTCTGAACTCTTTGAAGGTTCCGCATCGAGTACACACAATCCTAAGCTCCTTAACTACAGCCATTGTTAGGTTCAGATATGCGCCAGTACCAGGAGTAGACTTAAGGTGTATTACTCCTCGAGGCTTCGATAAGTGAATAGCTAGATCGAGGGCCGAAGGATCGCCACTTACTTCGAACACTGCATCGAAACTGGAGGAGAAGCTCTTTCGAGCTTCATCAACGTCTATTACGCATGCCCCAGCAACCTCGAAGAATTTTCTCTTGACACTATCACTTCGTGCAACTATAATAGGTTCGAATCCGTAACGTCGTAGTAATTGAAGGAGTAGGTAGGCAAGATTACCCGTACCGATGATCGCTACCTTCCAGCTAGGCTTGAGTGGGTACTGTTCTAAGGCGTTGATCAGCGCGGCAAGAGGTTCGACCTCTACTGCAACCTCGGGCTCTAGACCCTCAACTATGTGGAGCGCATTGATTGGTGCTATGAAGTACTCAGCCATACCTCCATCGAAATCTATACCCAACGTCTTTTTGTAGGGACAATGAGTGTAGAGCCCACTTCGACAGTAATCGCATGCGCCACACGCAAAGTTTATTTCCGGTACCACTATCTTGCCTCGAAGTTCTTCGGGTCCCTCTACTATTCGACCAACAACTTCGTGACCCAGTATCAACGGGCTCTTGAACAATCTATACCTTCCAACGTAGAACGCTTTGTCTGTTCCACAGATGCCGACAGCAATGCTTTCGATTAGTACCCATCCTTCTGGCGGTGTTGGGGTATCCACGTTCTCTACTCTAAGGTCACGAGCTGCATACAATCGAGCCGCTAACATTGAGACACCTCACAAAACTTCGTCTTGACCGTAGATTAAGATTGGTCAGCACTCTTACCGCTCATCATGGATCAGTTAGGAGGTGCACACATCATCCACTAATCAGAGGCTCTGCAAGCTATATATGGGTGATGATAAACCGCGGGTCTGAAAAATGATGAGATGGGGCTGCTGGCTGATCTATTCACCCAACACCATTACTACGACTTCTCTCCTCGTTCTAGGTCCATCCATCTCTACGAGGAAGATGTTTTGCCATGTACCTCGAACGAGTCGTCCATTGATTACGGGGAAGACTCTATCGGCTCCGATGAGTGCTGATGCTACGTGTGCGTGAGCATTGTCATCTATGACGTTGTGTTTCCATGGTTTGTTTGGAGGGAAGAACTCCTTTATCGTTTCGAGAATGTCTTGCATTAGACCAAGCTCGTGTTCGTTAGCTATGATAGCGGCAGTTGCATGTGGTGCAAACACTAAACATATCCCATTCTTAACGCCGCTCCGTGCAACAACTTCCTCTACACGATGAGTTATATCTATGAGTTCGAATCTCTTGGAGGTAGAGAGAGTGATGTTCTCGACGTACACTTTCATGCTACGACCCCTCGCTTACGAATTAGGATTTCTACGGGTACATACTCGTAGTTGAAACCGAAGTGTTTTGGACCGAATAGCTCCAAACCTCGTTCGGATCTCCATACGTTGGGAGCGGGTGCCGCGATACCGTATACTTCAATCCCTTCTCTAGCCTTCGAATTGAGTAGGGGCGTACCATCTCGAAGAACTAACGTGAAGAGGTCGGGCGGCATAACTAAGGGCTCGTTGTCGATCCATACCATTATATGTTCGTTCTTAATCCAGCTCCTGAGCACGCGATTCTTATACTCCTCAATTCCTTCAATTATCATTTCTCCTACTAGGAATCCACCTTCGTTTCTCCATCTCCACTCCTTTATTATTCCGTGGAACACTACCCAGCCATTCATTGCTTCGGCTATTCGATCAATCTTGATAGCGTTACGCGATTTCATGTCTAGCACAAGTTTACCAAGCTCGTAACATCGAGTTAGCGATCCGCGGATAGCTATGTCTTTAGCTTCCGATACTTTCAGAGGCGTATCGATGACCGTAACGAATTTTCCGGAGAGTACAGCTAGATGACGAAGCATGGCTTCGTAATCGTCGACGTCTGCGTAGCCAACGATGAGAACTTCGTCCCCCGTTGGAGTGACAGCGTATGCAGGTAGCGTACTCTTGTTGAAGAGGAAGGCGGTGTCTTGATGAATTTCCGGGGCTGCTCTTCCAACGCGATCGCCATCCGCTACGGGTATACCGGCGATGCCGGAGGCATAGAGTGCTACGGCTGTGTTCCCTCCCCCTAGCTCGACGGGCATGAACGCTACGAGTTCTATACCAAGCAACTCTTTGAATCGTTCAACGGCTCTAAGGATCGTGTTCGCGATCTTCAGAGGTTTCCTAAGTGTTGCAGAAGGAGCTATCGTACCCACATCGTATGGTGTAGCAACGAACTTTTCCTGATCGAGTTCTTCAAAGTCCTTGATCTCCAACACCTTCGATTTGTCGAGGAATGCCTCCTTAACCAGTTTCATACCCTCCTCGATATCGCCACCTCCGCCCGTGGCGTATATTGCAGCACCTAGAAGTAGAGCTTCAAAGTCTTGCTTAGTGGATAACCTGAGCATGGGGTTCACCTAATACGAGACTCATCTACGTATCGAAAAAGTTGTTACGCATAGAGCCAGCACCTAACGAAGTGTCGAGGCTCGACCTCTATCATCGGTGGTTCTTCCTTTCTACATCTATCCGAAGCGAACGGACACCGTGGATGGAATCTACATCCAGGAGGTGGATTGGCTGGATCCGGTGGATCGCCGCTCAGTATGATACGTTCTCTGAACCTCTTCTTGGGATCGGCTACCGGAACTGCTGATAGCAATGCTTTCGTGTAGGGATGCATAGGTTTCTCGAATAGATCGCTCTTATTCGCATACTCAACGATTTTCCCTGCGTACATGACGGCTACGCGGTGACTCATGAACCTCACCACGCTTAGGTCATGGCTTATGAATAGGTACGTTATCGAGTACTTGCGTTGTAGATCCTTCAACGTGTTGAGAACAGCTGCTTGGACTGAGACGTCGAGAGAGGAAGTAGGTTCGTCGAGGACGATGAACTTCGGTTTCGTTACGATTGCTCGTGCTATAGCTACGCGTTGCCTCTGACCACCGCTCAACTCGTGTGGATATCTATAAGCAAATTCTGGCGGTAAGCCTGCATCCTCCAAAGCTTTGAATACCGCATCTACTAGCTCGTCCTTGGTTGAGTAGAGTTTGTGTATGCGAAGTGGTTCTGCAACTATGTCGAAAACCGACATGCGTGGATTTAGCGAGGAGTAGGGGTTTTGAAAGACTATGCTCATGTATTTTCGAATTTCTCTCAATTCAGATTCTGTTGCGTACGTGATGTCTTTGCCGTCGAACAGAATCCTGCCTCCATCGGGTTTGTACGCTCTGAGAATCGTAAGTCCCGTGGTTGATTTACCGCATCCAGATTCACCAACTAGACCAAGTGTTTCGCCTGGATAGATCTCGAACGATACACCGTCTACGGCACGCACAACCTTCCTCTTCTTTATAATGACACCTTTCGTCACAACGAAATACTTACGTAGGTTTTCAACCTTTACGAGGGGCTCCATGGCGATCACCTCTTCGCGTAGAGCCAACACTTAACAAAGTGATCGGGTTCGGCTTCGATCATGGGAGGTTCTTCTCTTCGACACTTCTCTGAAGCGTATGGACACCTTGGATGGAATCTACATCCGGGAGGGGGGTTGATTAGCGATGGTACGTCGCCGCCTATGGTCGGCAATGCCTCAACTTCGATGTCTACACGGGGTACACACGATAATAGTCCCTTAGTATATGGATGGAGGGGCTTGCTAAACACATCGAAGACGTTTCCAACCTCGATAATGTGTCCAGCGTACATGACGGCTACGCGATCAGCTACCTCAGCTACTACCCCCATGTTGTGGGTTATTAGTATGACCGTGGTATTGATTTCACGAGCAAGCTCTACGAGTAGCTTGAGTATAGCTGCCTGTATTGTTACGTCAAGCGCAGTCGTGGGTTCGTCGGCTATTACGAGCTTGGGTTTCGTGGATATGGCCATCGCGATGACGACTCGTTGAAGCATTCCGCCGCTTAGCTCGTGAGGATAGCGATGCATGATTTCCTCGGGGTTGGGCAATCTCACGGCTTTCAATGCGTTGAGTACAATCTTTCGAGCTTCAGCTTTGTCTACGCGAAGCTTGTGTACAACTACATCGATCATTTGATCGCCTATACGGAATACTGGGTTCAAACTAGCCATGGGATCCTGAAAGATCATCGTGATCTCTTTACCTCTTATCTCGTCAAGCTCCTTTCTCGAAAGTCTTGTTAGATCGCGACCTTCAAAGATTATGGATCCCGATACAATTCTTCCGGGTGGAGGTACGAGGTTCAGTATTGAATACCCAAGAGTAGTCTTACCGCATCCAGACTCTCCAACTAGTGCTAGTATCTCGCCGTGGTACACGTCGAGATCGACTCCGCTCACCGCTTTCACAACTCCGTCGGGCGTGTAGTAGTATACATGTAGGTTCCTTATCGAGAGCAGTATCGACTTCTTCAGATTCTCCATACTCTCGCACCTCTCCTAAACTTGGGATCTAGAAGATCTCTTAATCCATCGCCTAGCAAGTTGAAGCCTAGAACTGCAAGGAATATCATTAGCCCTGGGAACGTTGCTTCCCACCACATGTTCGGCAGATACTTCCTAGCTTCGCTAATCATGGCACCCCATTCTGGAGTTGGTGGGGTCGCTCCTAGACCTAGGAAACCTAGCGAAGCTAGTGCTAGTATTGCGAAACCTAGGTCTAGAGTAGCGTTTATTATGGCAGGTCCAAGCGCGTTGGGAAGAATGTGTTTTAGCATTATCACTATCGAGCGCGCACCCATTATTCGTGCAGCCAACACGAATAGTTCGTTCTTGACAGCCAGAGTACAGCTTCTAACCAGCCTAGCGTACCAAGGCCACCACGTTACTGCCAAAGCAATTATCGCATTCATCAAACCTCTTCCAAGCGTTGCCGCTATTGCTAGTGCGAGTACTAGCCCAGGTATCGATAGGAATGCGTCTGTTATCCTCATCAATACATCGTCTACTATTCCTCCAACGTAGCCAGCTATCAAACCTATCAAAGTACCCAAGCTAAGTCCTAGGAGTACGACGAGTGCACCGGCATACAGCGAGATCTTGGTTCCGTAGATAACTCTCGTAAGCACGTCTCTCCCAAGGTAATCGCATCCAAACGGATGCTCTGGCGAAGGTGGACAGTGAAGAAGTTCGGGATGTGTTGCCGACCCTATGTCTTCGGGGTATGGAAGTATTTGCGGTGCTATTGTACAGATCAGTGCGATGACGCTCAACGTACCTATGATTATTAGCCCAGCGAGAGTTAATGGCGATCGTTTCAGCAATATCAAGGCGTAGCGAAGCTCCATCTTAAGCTTTCGAATTCTTGCGCGCGAGAGCTCCTTCATAACGAGCTTCGCAGATGCGTACGTCATGCGCCTCACCCCCTAGTACCTTATTCGTGGATCGAGGAATGCGTAAACTATGTCGACGAGGGTGTTGACGACTACGTATATTATCGCGACGACGATTACGGTGCCCATTATGGCCGGGTAATCTAGCGTAAGACATGCTTCGGCTGCGTACCTACCTAAACCTGGCCAATCGAAGACTAGCTCTACGACGAAATCGCCAGCTAGAACGTATCCAAACTCGAGGCCTATCACTGTGACCACGGGTAGACCAGCAGATTTCGCTATGTACTTCATGAGTATGACTCTCCTAGGCATACCGTACACGAGCAAGGTCTTAACGTGTTCACGACTTAGAACGTCGAGTACAGCAGCTCTAGTAACTCGAACTATTATTGCTAAGGGACCCGTTGCGAGAGCTAGTGCTGGAAGTACGAGGTGTTTGAGGGATGATATGAGTGCAGGAATGTTGTTGGTAAGTATGGAATCGATTATGTAGAACCCGGTGATGGTCTTCGGTGCAAGTCCTGGATCGATTCGGCCGGTGGATGGAAGTATACCGAGCCAGTACGAAAACACTAGCTGCATCATTATAGCTAACCAGAACGTTGGTAATGCAACCCCAGCTAAGCTGAAGATGCGTAGTACGTGATCTACCCACGTCTCGTATCTAACACCGCACAGAATACCTAATGGTACACCAAGTGCGATCGCTATAATCATCGCTGACAGACCTAGCTCCATGGTTGCCGGTATACGTTTTGCTAGATCAGCAAGCACTGGCCTCTTAGTATGTATTGAAAGCCCCCAATCTCCGGTCAAGAATCTTCTCCAGTACATCAAGTATCGTTCGAACGGTGGTTTGTCGAGACCTAGGTACTTCGCAGCCTTTTCGATCTGTTCCTTAGTTGCGTGCGGTCCTGCCCATAGGAGAGCTGGGTTGGCAGGTATCACCATGGTTAAGACGTACGTGATCGTTACTACGACGAATATCACGAAGAATATCCATGCAACACGCTTCAGTATGTATGCTGCTAACATGAATTAGGCACCTCGAGGTCTTCACCGTACTAACTCAAGATTTAAGCACTCTTCAATACCTATAAATGTAAAGATCGAGATTAATAACGTTTGAATCGGTAAGGTTTATTTGTACAGATCGTGTATGGAGGCTTCGTGGGTGCGACTCAATGATTCTATCGAGAGGTGTAAGTCGGTGGATCGTCATAGGGATCGTTGTTGTGATAATAATCATCGGTATCGTGGCGGGCATCATGCTCTCATCGAAACCAACCGGCACTACTACCTCTGCACCAACATCAGTCACTGGTACAAGCACTAGCGCGGCAACGGTAAGCAGCGTAACCGAGACCTCGGTTCCATGCGCAACGCTAATACTCGGTCAACCAGATATGGAGCCCACGACTCTCGATCCGCATAGGTTCTACGATTCCGAGAGCGGTAGAGTCATAAGGTTGATCTACGAAAAACTCGTTGATTACAAGGGTAGCGGAGTCACAAAGAAG